>CAYWBA010000305.1:0-4235 GCA_964455955.1 uncultured Planctomycetota bacterium
CTACACCCTCATCTTTTCTTAGAAGACGTAAATACTCTTGAAAGCCGTCACGTACAATTTTCAATAGAGCAATTGGATTAACTGTCAAATAACTGCTGCCATCAAACAGGGGTATTTCACGCATGACTTTAGCGTCGGGGGTATTTATACACAAAAAAAGACCTTTTTTAATTCGCCCCTCATGGACAAGACCGCAACGGTAGTTTTCATATAAATAGTTCTTTTCCAATTCGAGCAACAAAGAATGGTTTTCAAGCCACTTCTTGAATCGTTCTCCAACATCCCTGCCATATTCATAACGTGCAAGGGCATCAATAATGCAAAGGCATATCAGTCCAACGGCAAAAGAGAATCCTGCTTTCTCTCCAAGAGGTGTATCTATTTGATTCACTAATGCCTCAGCAGGCTCCAGATATAGGTCACGAATTCTTTTCTCAAATTCGTAAATCATTGCAGTGGGATTACCCCAAGGGACATCCCTGAATGTCGTTGTGTTACTGAAATACACTGGACCGCCATCCCTATGCTGCATTGTGTAATTCTCCCTCTTTCCTCGGTGTATCTGGTTATGTCGTAAGCCTTTTCTCCAGTGCCTTACCGCTGCATTTTGTCCATACCTATATGGGAGGCATCAAGTCAGCAACCAGGGTAAATGCTGTGTTCCTTGGATACTGAACATGGAAATCCTTCCGAACGCCAACCGCCACGAAAGATACAAACGGAGGTTTGTGTTTGACAATATACTTCGCCTTTCGCAACGGGTCGTTCCCTCTGTCATCAACAGAGAAGTCTATCTCTGCCTCGTACTGGCACAGCAGGTGTACCAATTCGTCAATCTTTTCAGCTTTCTCCTTGACCTCCACGTAGACAAACAAGGAGCCGTCCTTATATATAGCTATATCCATCAGGTCGTCTTCGAAACGGAGCTCCATTCCTTCTTTTGAACACAAAGGAAACAGCCTCACATATTCCGCCACCTGCACGTAGTATTCCCAGGTAGGAGCAGGCGGCGAATCCTTGCGCCTCTCGAACCAAGCGTATGGTCCCTTATTGGAAGCAAGTCCCTTAAGCCGGAAGTGGGCGCCTTCCTCAATAACTATTCCTTCGGATAGTCCTTTGCCAAGCCATTGCTGTACCCCTTCCGGTAATCGCTGCGAGAACTCCTCGAAATACTCATTGCCGGGCATGCCGCAAGAGAACTCCTCACAGGCTGCTGCGAGCCATTTCTTGAACGCGGTCTGGAAAGCACCAAGGTGATCCACGAAAGTCCCCTTTTCACACGTAGCCGCAGCTTTTACCTTATAGTAAAGAACCCTGTGTGCCCGCACGGGGTATCCAAGGTTTAATCTTCATGAAATTACTTGCCGCTTTCGTCAGGCAAGAGGCGCCTTAGAACAGTTGGCGGTACGCGCTTAACGAGATGCCGAAGCTGCTCCTCGCTCATCAAATCAATATTACCTCGCAAGCCATTTTCTTCTTGTCCTGAAGCAGATGATTTGCGTTCTCTCAGTACCTTCTTACGCGCCTTGTCGTATTCCTTTTCGTATTTGTCGAGTTCCGCGCGGTCCCGAACAATTGTTTCGACGATTTCTGTAAGTGCGTCAGTAAAATCACGGCTTCCATCGCGCCCAAAAACATGGGCGTGCTCGTGCAAGAACACGGCCAGGACTTCTGCAAAGTCGTATTCGAACTCTTTTTCAGCAAAGAACACTTCATAAGAACGATAGCTTCGGTCCTTCCTCAGTTGGCCCCGAAGGACTTCAGTTGAAGCAACGACGTAATTGACTCTCTTTGTGTCAAGAACCATCGCTGTACTTGCTGCAAACTCTTGCATTGTCTTTGCAAGCAGCCGGATTACGGCCATCTCTGCAAGCGTCGGTTCTCTGGTTTCGGCCGTTTTGGCTTCTTGGAGGGCTTTCTCAGCCTGCTCCCTGAGCAACGACTCAGCCGAGATAACCCCAAATCTTGCGAAATACTGGGGCAGTTCCTCTCTCCCTTTATCTCTCCATTCCTTTTCAATTGCTTTCCACCGGATTTCGTCGACGTCTGACGAGGAGTAATCTCGTTTGCTCCTGGCATAGTACTTATCGCCAAACACTTCATCCGCTACCTCTTTGCGCCAGCCAGACCTTTGCCATGTCCCGCCATTGTGACGTGCAATCTGGCTGAGGAGAGGATGACCCCTTGTCCAAACGTTGCGCGCAGCTTCCACTATTATACGTTGTCCTCTCTGGTCCCACTTCAGAGCAGATCTGGCGAAGACATTGTAGAACTTATCCATCAGTTCCTCGCCGAATGCCTTGCGATCCCGGTCCTGCTCCGTGTATCTCTCAATTTGCTGGTAGACTTTATTGATAACTAGCACAACAGGAATACCAGGAATGGAGCCGCGTCTCAGATTGTGGTAGAAAATGTGACCGTTGTTGTCGGTGGAGTCAAATATCATAAAACCGCCGTCGTCAGATGCCCAACGCTTAAGACCAAGAAGAGAGTTTCTCCCATGGAAGAAGTGAGTAAGACCTAACTTCAGTGCAGCTATTAGCTTTTTTGAGCACCCGCGGAGAATGAGCTTGGAACCGTGACAGTCCTCCGAACTGCGGAAGAAATCGTAAACTACGGGAAACATATCATCGCTTCCTGCCACCGCCTTATCAGAGACTCTCATATACAGAACTCTGTCTCTTGTCATGGCTATTGGCTCGATTCCTTTGTCGCGAAGAAGGCAAGTTACAGCAACCTTGAAGCCTTCCCCATATTCGCCAATATCGTCTTCGCCCTTGTCACTGCCGAGATAGAACAGGCGGTAAATATCAAACTCCTCAGGTGCAGATATAGTCACCATAGTACCATCGACTTCAACAAGAACTTCATCCAACCTGTCGCGGTTTGGGTCGAAGAAGTTTTGCATGATGTCCCGGCTTATCCATTCCTCATCCCACTTGACCCCCCAAGCGGTGGTAACTGAACTCTCGAGGGTCTGAATATGCCGCAAATCTCTACCGAGTCCCAAATCCTGAAGAGTCTTGAGAGCGCGTTCCCAGCTCATACTTAGTCCTACCCGTAACAACTATGCATCTCTATGGCAAGATTATCTCATAGATTGTGCTGCGTCAACTACGAATTCAGTATTGCGTACAGTCCAGCGGCATTAGTGGTATCCCATAGGGAGAAGCATTATATCTTCTACCGACATGCCAGACTGTATGGGCAGCAGTATTCCTGCCGCTTAATGCTCTCAAATACACAACGCATACCTTCACTTCAGGTTGATTGACTCTATAATCAACTTGATTCAAACCACTCAAGTGGAAATCACAGGAAACCCGTCTGGACTCGGATTTGGCCAGGATTGCAAAAAAGGGGCAAAAAGGGCCAGAAACCAGGGGTTCAAGCGGTCAAGACATGGTTACAGTTGGCTCTGTCGAACCAGAAGCTTACAGGGGTCTTTCCTCCTGGCAGATTCGGACTTCGGTCTGTCTTTCATGACTTTCGTGAGTTCCTTTCACTTTTTCTGGGGAATCAATGGCGGTATGAGTTTGGAGAAGACTTTTTCGGGAAACCAGATTCTTCAAGAAAGGAGGCGGCTGTGGATGCTTCGAATTACAGGGTCTATGAACTCAAGAGGCACGGCAAGGTAAGAGAGATTGCAGAGCCAAAACCTGAACTCAAGAAGTTGCAAAGGCAAATTCTACACTGGCTCTGTGCGAGGGGAATAGGGGCAAGCAAGTACGCTCATGGTTTCGTAAGAGGAAGGTCCACAGTCACGGCGGCAGGGCTGCATACACGCAAGAACGTCGTGCTCGAACTGGACCTCAAGGATTTCTTTCCCTCGATTAGCAAGCAGAGGGTCCTCCATGCGCTTCTGAAGGAGCACATTGACAGAGCAACTGCTGAAGAGATAGCCGAAACCTGCACTCTCAACGGCTACCTGCCCCAGGGAGCGCCCACAAGCCCATTCCTGGCGAACCTGGTGTCCAAGAACCTGGACTACCGGCTGGCAGGTCTCTGCAAAAACTGGAAGCCTACCTTCGAGATTTACTACACCCGGTACGCTGATAACCTTATTTTCAGCTCCAACCTTCGCAAGCTGAACCACATGATTCCTGCAATCCAGCGAATCATCGAAGATGAGAACTTCGAGCTGAACGATGCAAAGACAAAGGTTCTCAGAAAATCGAACAGGCAGACTGTCCTCGGGCTTGTCGTGAACAGGAAGCCCAACGTCAAGCGCCGGT
>CAYWBA010000306.1:0-4234 GCA_964455955.1 uncultured Planctomycetota bacterium
CCGGTTTGCACGGTTGGGTGGGCTTGCGCGGCTGTGCAACGCAACTCCAGGGCAAGCAAGAGGTTGAGAAGAACCCCACACAAAACAGTTCCAGACCCCTGCCTGAATCTGTAAACAGGTGCACCTGTTTTGAATTGCCTGCTGTTGTAACCCCCTATGCCAAAAGCAGGTTACGGCATCTACACCCCACACAAGCTATTTACAGATCTGTTTACAGACAGGTTTACGGGCCGGATTGGCGCCGGAAGTGGATTCCGGGTAAATGTTATTATCCATACAGGTTGAAAGATGGGTGCCGGCGGCGGTATAATATGGGTCGAATCATGCAGGAGAATCATTTGATAGCGCTTACGCGGCTCTCTATAATCCTGCTGAGCGTGGTGGCCGTCTTGCTTTCAGGCTGCAGGCTAACGCAGGATGCGTATCGCTCTGCCTCTGAGATGGTGAAGGAGGGTGAACTGGTGGCGGAAGTTCCCGGGAACGTGATTGAAGAAGTAGAGAAGCTTCGCAAAGAAATCCAGCACCACAACGACCTCTACTACCGCAGAGACGCGCCGGAAATTTCGGACGCGCAGTACGATGCCCTCATGCGGCGCCTGCAGGAACTTGAGGAAAAATATCCTTCGCTTGTTACGCCCGACTCGCCGACGCAGATAGTCGGTGCGCCGCCTGTTGTCAGCGAGGAGGAAGCGGCGCAGACGTTTGCGCCCGTCACGCACAACGTGCCGATGCTCAGCCTTGAGAACGTGGCCAATGCGGGCGAGATGGCTGCATGGTACGAGCGGGCGCTGAAGGGGCTTGGTGCTGAGAAGGTAAAGTTCATTGTAGAGCCGAAGCTTGACGGGCTTGCAGTCGAGCTTATATACGAGGCCGGGCGGTTCGTACTCGGCTCCACCCGCGGCGATGGCATAACGGGCGAAAACGTCACGGCAAACCTTCGCACAATCAGGGATGTGCCCGGCGAGATAAATGATGCGCCCCCGTATCTCGAGGTCCGCGGCGAAGTCTATATGAAAATCAAGGACTTCCAGAGCCTTAACCGCAGGCGCGAGGAGGAAGGGCAGCCCGCGTTCGCAAACCCGCGCAACGCAGCAGCCGGCAGCCTGCGCCAGCTCGACCCGAAAATCACGGCGAGGCGCAAGCTGTCTCTTTTCCTCTACGACCGCGGGCAGGTCCGCGGCGCGGAAATCGAGACGGAAGAGCAGTTCCTCAAGTTCCTGGAGGCGCACGGCCTGCCCGTTGTCGAGCGCCACACGTGCTCGAGTCTCGAAGAAATCGAGAAGGTTTACCAGGGGTTACTGGCGAAGCGGGAGGGGCTTCCTTTCGAGATAGATGGCGTTGTTGTCAAAATAAATAGCTTCGGCCACCGCGAGGCTCTCGGCGTGCGCTCGCGCAGCCCGCGTTGGGCTGTCGCCTACAAATTCCCACCGCGCCAGGCTGTGACGCGTCTCGAGGAAGTCGAGTGGAGCGTCGGCCGCACCGGCGCCCTCACGCCCATCGCGCACCTCGAACCTGTCAGGCTGAGCGGGGTTACGGTCAGGCGCGCATCGCTTCACAACGAGGATGAAATCCGGCGTCTCGGCGTCATGGTTGGTGATACTGTGGTTGTGGAGAGGGCGGGGGATGTTATACCGGACATTGTCAGGGTGCTGATAGAGAAACGCACCGGAGATGAGAAGGAAATTAAGCTGCCTTCGAAGTGTCCGGTCTGCGGCTCGGAAGTTGTCAGGCCTGAAGGCGAGGTTGTCGCGCGCTGCACCAACCTGAGCTGCCCGGCCCAGGTGCAGGGCAGGGTCCAGCATTTTGCCTCGCGCAACTGCATGGATATTGAAGGGCTCGGCGATAAGAACGTGAAGCTCCTTATAGAAAAAGGTTTTATCAAGGACCCGGCGGATATTTACCTCATGGCGGAACGCAGGGAAGAACTTGTTGCGCTTGAGGGGTTCGGGAAAAAGTCTGTTGACAACCTGCTTGGGGCGATAGAGGAATCGAAGACCCGGCCGCTGCGGCGGCGCCTCAATGCGCTTGGAATCCGGCACGTCGGCGAGCATGTGGCGCATGTGCTTGCCGGGCATTTCGGCTCTGTGGAAAAACTGATGGCTGCCTTGCGGGAAGAGCTTGAGGCGATTGATGAGGTCGGGCCGGTTGTTGCGCAGTCGCTTCGTGACTTCTTTGCGAACGAGAGCAATCGCAAGCTGATTTCCCGGCTGCGCGAGGCGGGAGTGGAGTTCGCCCCGGAGATGCAGGCGGAGGCGCGGGCCGGGAGCCTGTTTGCGGGAAAGGCAGTCGTCTTTACCGGCGCCATGGAGCATATAAGCCGCCAGGAGGCGCAGGAGCTTGTGAGGAAACTGGGCGGGAAGCCTTCCGGTTCTGTTTCGAAAAAGACGGATTTGGTGGTTGCGGGGAAGGACCCGGGCTCCAAGTACGACAAGGCGGTTTCGCTCGGGATAGAAATAATAGATGAGGCGGAGTTCCTGAAGCGCGCAGGGAAGTAATCGCTCTTTGACAACTACTCTTTGTACAGGACCTTGCCCGCGGCCATTGTGAAGATGTTCCGGGAGCGCTGGTCGAATAAGGCTTCGATCGGCTTTTCGGATTTGCGGGGGATGTGGATTGCGCAGATGTCGGCCTCCATGCCGGGCGCCAGTTTGCCGGCCTTGTCGCCCAGGCCGAGTGCCTCTGCCGCGTTTGCTGTCGCCATCCTGATGAGGTGCTCGGGGGCCGTGCCCTCGTAGGAGTGGTAGATGAACTTCATCTCCTCGAGCAGGTCAAGGCTCCAGTTGCTGACCATGGAGTCGGTGCCGAGGACTACGCGTATCCCCTTGGCAAGCAGCTTCTTGAAGGGGTGATAGCGGTGGTAGAAATAGAAGTGGCTTCGCGGGCAGTAGACTGCTGTTGCGCCGGCCTTGCGTACGATGTCGAAGTCGAGCTCGCGCAGGTAGTTGCAATGCACCAGAAGGGTGCGGCTGGTGACGAGGCCGAGTTTGTCCAGGTACTCAACGGGGGTCATTTTGGGCGCTTTCCAGTTGTGCAGGTCGGAGCCCAGCCTTTCAAGGAAGGCAACGAACGGCCCGCCGCCTGTCTCGAACAGCTCAACCTCGCCTTCGTGCTCCGAGGCGTGGACAGATACTATGCGCGCGCCCTTGTCCGCTTCCTCGCGGCATTTTTTGAGCAGGGGCTCGCTTGCGCCGTATACCGAGTGGGGCGCGACCCCCCACTTGAGGAAGTCGTCCTCCTCGACCATGGCGATTCTGTCGTCAAGCTGCTTTGCCTTTTTCTGGTAGAGGTGAAGTGGGAAGCCGACCATTTCGAAGAGGATAAACTTGCGCATGCCGCAGTCTTTAAGCGGTTTGTAGGAAAGGCCGGAGTTTGCGTGGTCTACGATTGTCGTGGTGCCGTATTCAATCGAGGCGTCAACACCTTTGCTTGAGGATTTTATGAGTTCTGCGTCTTTCTTGCCGTTCCGGAGTTCGCGGACCTCGTCGAGCCACTCGGTGAGGTCGGGGCGCCTTGTGACCGGTCTTCCGAGGTCGGTAAGCTCGAGGTGCGTGTGGGAGTTGATAAGCCCCGGCATAAGGACCGCGTCGCCGAGGTCGTGGGTTTCCTTTGCCTTCACCCTGGTTGAGGGTTCTATTGAGGCAATCTTTGAACCTTCAACAACGATGCAGTGGTTCTCAAGGAGAGTCTCGCTGGCGTCAAGGAGATACTTTGCTTTTACTGCGGTTGTACGCGCCATATGTCTTCCTGTCGTTCTCCAGTGGAGCCTTGCAGTCCTGCTTTCAACGTTCTTTGTCCCAGTCTATCTTTCCGAACAAGAAGTTGAGGTTGCCCGGGAATATAAAGTCGTTAGGCGGCAGGTATTTTTCCCTGAAGATGTTCATCTTTTCAGGCGGCAGGTCTCTTTCTACCTGCCTGTAAGTTTCCTGCCTTACTTTGTACAGAGTGTGTCCCAGCGTCATCAGCTTTGAATCGCGCGGCAGGTAGTCGAGAAGGTCTTTTTCGCCTTTGGCGAGCTTCAGCCGCTCTTCAACCGAGAGCTGGGCGAACTTGCTCATCTCGTCTTTAATTTCCGGGATGAGCTTGAAAATCAGGTCTTCCGGGCTCAGTTCCATAAGGTTTTCAGGGACTTCGGAAAGGTTGGCCAGGCAGAACTCGGCGAGTGCCTTGTTCGCGCGGACAGCTTCATCTTTCAGCACTTCGTTTATCCGGGCTGCGGTTGCCTCGTCAACCCCGA
>CAYWBA010000307.1:0-339 GCA_964455955.1 uncultured Planctomycetota bacterium
AGCTCGTACTTCCCCGTCCGTTTGAAAAACCGCTCGTTGACAAGCACAGGCTTGACTCCCCGCCGGTAGCTCGCTTGGTTGCCCAGCACGTACCAGCATACATAGTCCCGCATTTGCAGGAGTGTGTAATGTTTGTACGGAATCACAAAGGGAGGATAATCCGTGAACGTGCAATTGCAGAAAGGACATCTCCAGCGAAGAAGAAACATCTCTCTCTTGTAAACCATCCCTCCTATTATTATAAGGAGGCGGCGATAACGAACCGCGTGGCGGCGGAAGGAAAATTCCCCTCTGCCGTCGCGGCCGCAACGGGGGCATCGGTTCAGGCTGCACCGCAAT
>CAYWBA010000307.1:349-4229 GCA_964455955.1 uncultured Planctomycetota bacterium
AATCTGTAATTAAGAACATCTTCATTGTAAGCCAGAATAGTACGCACAACGGGAGAACGCGCGATTTTGTCATGCTCAGCCGACTCTTGTTGTAATACCATTACACCTGCAACAGCGGTTTTTTGCCGAGCCTGGCTTCGGGTATGTGGCAAGCAAGAGCGTTAACTGGAGACCATTTTCCTCAACAGAGAATCAGAGAATTTTTGACATTTTCTTTGATATGAATGGCTTGCTTGTCGAAACCTGTGCGAATGCCGGAAGAAACAGAGAGTTTCCTGTGGCGCTTGTCCAGTTTCCCTAACTTCAGCCCGGTTCGTCACTTAGCACCAATAGGGGCAAGAGGCATCCGTCGCCTCCTGTGTTAACTCAAACCCCTGAGTAATAAAGAGCAAATTTTATTTGCTCCCCGGGGAGGATTCGAACCTCCAACCGTGTGGTTAACAGCCACCCACTCTACCGTTGAGCTACCGGGGATTCCTGAATCGCTTTATATCACGAGCCCTGCAAATCCCTCGCAGGGAGAAATCCCTGCACCAGAATACTAAGTTTTCTCCTTGGTCTCGGTCTTCTCCTCAACCTGCTCTTTTGCCTCTTCCTTCTTTTTCTTCATCTTGACGCGTTTGCGTATCTTGCGTATCTTCACCTTCGGCAAGCCGTATACCGAGTCCTCTTCCTTGAGCTTCTTGGCCTCTGCGAGCTTGCGCACCCGCTCGGCCCGCGTCAGCACGTTTCTCTGCCTGACCAGGCGGCTCTTCGTTATAAGACTTTTATGCAATGACATTTTTCAACCTTCCCCCAGCTATTCCTTCAACAGCACCATGTCGCCCACGCTGACGCCGAGGTGCTTGGCGACAACCACACACTTCGCCACAAGCAAGAAGTAGACCGGTTTCTTGGTGGCTCCCTCGAGGGTCTCGAAGTTCGCCATGCCCTTGGCGATTATGACATCGGAACGCTCGAAAAGCTCCCTAAACTCGCCGGAACAAAGGTCCAGTGGGATGCCGATTACATTCGAGCCCGGGTCCACGATGTTGCAGAAGCTGCTCAGCGATACTTCCTCGGCGTCCTCCCTTGTCGCATCGTTAAGTACCGGCGAGTGGCGGACCACGCAGTTGAGGTCCTTGTCAATAAGCTGCTGAACAACCAGTTTGTCAAAGGCAATTTCACCTGCGTTGTCAAGGATATAAAGCAGGTTCTTGGCGGCATTGATATCTTCCTCAAGCTGCTTGTAGTCATCAACCTCGAACTTCCGGTTCTTGCCATACTCAATTATGCTCTCAGGCTCGAAGCTGGACGCCACCCCCACATCAAGCGAGTTGGCAGCGCAGGCGAAGAGCAGTGCGGCATAGAGCGGGTCGTCCGATTCCTGAATAATCTTCTCCGCCCTCGCGGCGATTGGCTTGGTAAGTTTGTTGAGCTCCTTCCTCAGCTCCTTGTACGGGTCGCTTACGCCAAGCATCTTCATGGCAGCCTTAAGCAGGTCAAGGCATATCTCCGGCGGGCTGCGGTCGTAGGACGAGTTGCGAAGCACATCCATTGTATCAAGGAGTACCTTGCGCTGAAGCCAGTCATCCTCCGAGACCCGCTTGGCTGTTCTCAGCAGGAAGCTCTCCATGCATGGTATGCAATCAGCAACAGCTTTCAAGTTGCACCTTACCTGGCCTTAACCCAATAAGCGGTCTGAAACTGCTTCAAGCCTTTGTATTCCAGTTGTTTCAATTCTTCAAGCGCCCTGGCTGCTTTCTGGCTAATCGTGCTTTCAAAACCAGGCACCTGAACAAGAATCTTGCCGCCTGAAGGCCGAACCTCCGCAGCATAGTTCTTCTTCTTGAGAAAGGCAACTATTGCTTCCGCTTCCTTTCTGTCTTTCTCCGTGTCGTCGAGCGTTATCAGCGCCACTGCGTATTTTCCTCTCGGCGCCGGCTCTGGCTCAGGTTCGGGTGCCGGCTCCGGGGCAGGTTCTTCCTTAACCTCGGCCTTTTTAGTTTCCTCATCCGTGGCGGGCGACTTGGGCTTTCCGGGCTCGAGATGCATCTTGGTTTCAGACGCCTCGGTCCTTTGGGGTTGCAGCACCTCTTCATGATGCATGGGCGCTGTGGCGCGGCCAACCACAAAGGCAACAACAATAATTATCACTATGAGCAGCACCCCCACTACGGCGGTGTCGCGCCTGATAGTAATCACGTTCTCGAGCACATCTTCCCGGCCCCCTATCCCCGGCATGGGCGTCGGCAGAGGTGTCAGCTCGGGCACCACGTGCCTGCGTGCCGCAATCACACTCGGGGGCGCAACGGGCCGCACCGGCTTCGGCAGCGGCGTCGGCGCAGGGAGCTTCGGCAGTGGCGGCGCGGGTGGCTCCAACGCCCGGACCCGGGCTGCCTGCTTCGCCTCATCAGTCTTCTGCCGAAGCAGCTCGTAGAGATGCTGTGCTTTTTTCCTTGCCATCCTGTCTGCCTCCCTGATTCAAAGAGACCTTTCAAGCATAGTTTAGCAACCTGCCTGCCAAAGTCAAGCTATTATCGGCACTCCCTGCGTTAAGCGAAAAATAACAGCAGCTCATAGCAGTTCCTCGAGTTCCCTGCGGTGCGGGTCTGAGAGGCCGCTCAGCAGGTAGTTCACCGCTCTTATTAAAGTCTCAAGCTCAAAAGGCTTTGTGACGTAGTAGTGGCATCCCTCGACGTAGCCTTTCCAAACATCCTTGTCCGTCGCCCTGGCTGTAAGCATCACCACCGGCAGGTCGGGGTTTATAGACTTGAGCGATTCCATGACCTGGTAGCCGTCCAGCTTCGGCATCATGATGTCGAGCACCATAAGGTCGAAGTGGCGCTTGCGCAGCAGCATAAGCGCCTCGGCCCCGTCCCTGGCCTGCAGGACTTCGTAGCCGTGCTGCGCGAGAAGGCCCCCGACTATCGCCCTTATGTCACTTTCGTCATCGACGACAAGGATTTTCTTGTCCTTCGGGTCAAAACCGAGCTTGTCTTTCTTCTTGAAAAATCGGGCCATTTGCGGCAGCTCCCCCTTCAGCCAATTTCAGAACACAGCCCTCCACCGCGCAAATCAAGCGGCCGGCACAACGCATGGCGGCTGTTGCAAGGTTTCCGGCACCGGCCGCGATACGCCAAATTTGAATAAGAAATAGCTTTCCAAAACCGTCTAAGGATGTTAGAATGAGCGCGGGTTGGAGCTTGCCGGCTGGTTGACCAGGAGGCAGTATGGCTGGTGAAAGAGGTTTTGTCAAAGTTTCTGTGGATGTGCCTGTCAGGTACAAGTTCCTCTCCAAGACCGTCGAGGTAAAAGACCAGAATGTCCACGAAGGCCATACAAACAACCTCTCCGGCAGCGGTCTTGCGCTCATCGCCAGAATCCCGGACGGCGAGGTTCTCGGCCAGCTCCTGGCCAGCGAGGCCCTGGTAGGCATTAACCTTCTCCTCCCCTCGGACAACATGACAGTCAAAGCTCTCGCAAAAGTGGCTTATATCGAAGTCCTGCCTGAAACGCCTGGAAAGTGCATGATTGGTGTCCGCTTCCTCGACATGCCCAAGGAAGACTCCGACAGGATATTCCGCTACACCATCCGCTCCCAGATAACCAAGAAGGTCCAGCGCGGCCAGTAGTTTCTGTCCTGCAGGCCTGTATCTCATTACTTCACCTCGTTGAACCACGCTATTTTTGAAAGCTCGAGCCGCCCCTTACGCGCAGCCTCCGGCTCCTCGTAATACCCCAGCGCCACGGCGCAGACAGGCCTGTACTTCCTCGGCAGACCCAGCGCCCGGGCAGCTTTCCTGCCGTTAAACCATCCTATCCAGCACCCGCCAAGCCCCTGCTCGCAGGCCCGCATCATAAGGTGCGTGCCTGCAATCCCGACATCAAGCAGGTAAAA
>CAYWBA010000308.1:0-3805 GCA_964455955.1 uncultured Planctomycetota bacterium
GAAGACAAAGAAGAGAATTTTGGTTAAGAAAGAAAAGGACAGGTTGTACCTGCTCTGCGGTGAGAGTAACACGTTGGGGTGCAGGATGTTACGTAAACGCACAGACATTGGCGTGACGCAACTGCCTTACGAGGCAATGACTTGCGCTATTTCTTCGTCATCCTGGCGGAACTGCTCTAAAAACGTCAAAAAATTTACAAATGCCTTTCCCGTTTTTGGACATCGCCTTGCCGTAACACTCTTTACTAACAAGGAGTTACAAATTCCCCATACCACACGCCTGGAAGTAAAATTTGTAAATTTCGCACATCTGTTCTCCGCGGGAGGCGGGTATATCCAGAAGGTTACCCGTTGCGGATATTGTGCGGAGAGGTTAGAATATCACAACTGGCGAAGCGGTTTAAGGGTGAAAGAGATGCCGAGATTGAAGCCGAGGTTCAGCAAGCTCTTTATCAGGTGGCTCATCTACTGGGCCGGGTTGCTCCTGTTGCGTGTTATCTCCGAACTGCCGCAGGGGCTGGCGAACTTCCTTTGCAGCAGAATAGCACTGATAGGCGCGCGAGTTTTCAGGGCTGGCTGGCGCGTGGCTCTCGAAAACCTGCAGGTACTTGAAAACGAGTATTCGCAAAGTGAGAGGCGTGCAATTGCGGCGCGCATGTTCGCCAACTTCGGCCGGTCAATGGCTGAATTCGCCGGGATGCCCCGCTGGGGCCGCAGGCACCTGTTGGAGATTGTTGACGGTTCGAAGTATCTCTCCCTTATCCGCGAAGGCCTGCGCAGAGGGAAGGGAGTAATTATCGCCGGCGGTCACATTGGGAACTGGGAAGTCCTTGCTGCATATACTGCCTCTTTCTTCCCGCTCTCCGTGGTCGCGCGCCGCCTGTACTTCGAGCCGTTTGACCGTGCTGTAGTGGGCACGAGGAAGCGGCTCGGGACGAAGGTTATTTACCAGCAGGATGGCATAAGACCGATAGTCAGGGCACTGAGGGGCAACAAAATCATAGGAATACTTGTAGACCAGGATATTAAGGGCGTGGCAAGCGAGTTTGTAGACTTCTTCGGACGGAAGGCAAGCACGCCGACCGCTCACTCCGCCCTTGCGCTCTCCACCGGTGCGGCGATGTATGCTGCCGCGATAGTCAGGGTGGGCGGGTCGCAGCGGTTCAAGGTTCTGGTAGAGGGGCCGGTTGAAGTGGAGCGCACGGGCGACAAGGCTGCTGACCGGCTTGCGCTGACAGCCAGATGGTCTGAGCTCTTTGAAAATTTTATTCGGGAATACCCCGACCAGTGGGCCTGGTTCCACCGCAGGTGGAAGACGCCGCCGCCCGGGGGAAGTTAGTCGCGCAGAAATTCCTCGACGGTGTACTTGCCGTCCTTGTGGTGCAGGGTGATTGCCCCGGACTCCAGGGTTGAGAGAATTTGTACTCCAACCTGTTCGAGCGCATCTGCGGCGGGCGGCTGCTCGCGGCTGCTGCTTATGATTGCGAACCGGGCCTGGGACTTGCTCGCAAGTGACGCGATTAGCAGGTTCTCGCCCCCGTGGTGAGGCACCATAAGAATGTCGCAGCGGACATCTGCACCGGAGTCAAGCAGAAGGGCTGTCAGGGCTGCTTCTGCATCGCCGGTGAAGAGGCATAAAGCGCCTTTGTCGAACATGCGTACAATGAGGGATGTGTCGTTGTCGGAGAGCGGTTTCCCGAACATTTCGGAGGCGAGGGGTGCCAGGACTTCGAATCGAGCGCCGCCGATTTCAACCTTCTGGCCGGGTGCGACAGTCTTGATTTCAACGCCGTGGTCGCGTGCAGGTTTCAGGGTATTGCGGCCCTCGTCGTTGCGCTCAAAGAGGTCCGAGACGATAACGGCACCTACCTCGAAGCGCTGCACGATGTCTGACAGGGCGCAGGTGTGGTCTATGTCCGGGTGGGAGAGAATTATTGCATCGATTGTTGTAACGCCCTGGTGCCACAGGTACGGGGCAATAATGTTGCGGCCCACTTCCTTGTTGCCGCCGCCGCAGTCGTAAAGGACAGTTGCGCCGTCGGCGGTTCGGATAACAAAGGTATTGCCACTGCCGACGTCAAGAGCGGTTAACCGGGTCTGCGCCGCCGTCTGCACCTGCCACGGCACGAGCAGGTATGCTCCGGTTAGGAGGAGGCCTGCTGTAGCAAGTTGTCTCCATTGCAGCCCTTTGTTGCGAAGGCGCAGGGCGATGCCAATCAGCAAGGCGTAGTACAGGACGACCCAGGAGATTGAAAAAGGCGCCAAAAAGCTGTTCGGGATGTAGAAGTGGAAAGGCTGTGAGGAAAATACCTCCAGGAGTTTCGTTATGCCGCCTATGAGGAAGGAGACTACAAACGCAAGCAAGCAGGCTATGGGCAGTGAAACAAGCGCGCAGACACAGAGGAGAATCCCGAGGACAAGCAGGGCCCAGATTGCAGGTGAGATAATCACGTTAAGCAGCAGCGAGATTGGCGTAACGGTGTTGAAGTGGTACGCGATAAGCGGCGCCACGCCCAGCCATGCGGAGAACGAGACAGTGCCCCACACCAGGAAAGAGTCAGTGACAGAGGCGCGCAGGCGGTCGAGGCGTGTCATTTCTTCAGGCTGCTGAAGTCTCAGGATAAGCTGGCTGCGGCCGGAGCGGAGCTGGCCGTAGAGGGGGCCGAGCGCGATTATGGAAAGCACTGCGATGAAGGAGAGCTGGAACCCGAGACTGAAGATGTCGGCGGGGTCTATTAGTATTATCAGGATTGCCGCGGCGCCGGTGATGTTCAGCGAGTCCCTCTGGCGCCAGAGCAGCTCCGCGCCGAGGTAAAGCAGGCCCATCGCAGTCGCGCGGACAAGTGATATGCTTGCACCGCCGATAAGGCAGTAGAGCACAAGCCCGGCCATTACAAGGATTACGCGAATCCTGCGCCCAAGAGGGAGCAGTGCGAGCGTATACCAGAGGAAGAATCCAAAAATCGCAACATGGAGGCCGGAGAGGGCGAGAAAATGGACAGTTCCCGTCTTGCGATACAAATCCTCGATGTCTTCCCCGAGAGAGGCACGCTCGCCAAGCAGCAGTGCGCCGAGCAACCTGCCCTTATCGCCGTCGGCATTTTCAAATGCCGAGCCGAGTGCATCAAGGATTCGTTTGCGGGCTGCATGCAGCGCACGGCGCGGCCAGGAAACAGCACCCTTATCAATAAGCTTCAAATTATCAGGATTGCTGAGGTAAGCCCTTGCTGATATGCCGAGCCGCTTATAATACATGGAGTAATCAACCTGTGCGGGATTGGTGGGATGGGCAACAGGGTAGAGCGAGGCGTTCAGCGTGATTGTGTCCCGGGGCTCTATCCCGGGCGGTGTCTTGAACTTGGAGAGGTAAACCCTGACAGTTCCGGTGGCGGGCCTGCTCTTGCCGCCGAACGCGAGGGCGCAGAGATGCATGTCGAAACGGTACATCGCCTCTGAGCTGGACGAGGGCACCGCGACGGGAAAGGTGCTCACGCATCCTGTGAGCACGGCGTTGCGAACCGGCTTCTGGAGCAGGTTGGCTACATCGGAGTGTTCTGGCGGGGCAGCGCGGGCAAGCGAGTATGCAGCCCCGGCCAGCGCGAGGATAGCAAGGAGCAGGGCAGGGCGCAGATAGCCTTTTGGCTTGAGGAGGACAAGCAAGAGCAGCAGGACAACTGCGAAGAGGACTGGAAGGAGGAAATGGACCGGAATGTATCTGGATGTAACTATTCCGGCTATCAGGGCGACTGCGGTGAACGCGCACGGACGCTGCATTGGCTCTCCAGGTACAGGTACATGAATCCTC
>CAYWBA010000308.1:3815-4229 GCA_964455955.1 uncultured Planctomycetota bacterium
TGTTTGCTTGTCTTGAATCTGAAACTGTCTTGACAAACCACCCGGTTTTGTACATACTCATCCAATTGCAACCCTGCTGTTTGTCTGCCGAGGAGATTATAAAGGATGGCATCCCTGATAAAATCCCTAAAACGGAGATTCCAGATATGACCGAAATCGTCGGCAAGTCAAGGCGGGGAAAGGCGCGAGTTCTGAGCTATGAGCGAGACACTGAAGGCGTCTGGCTTTGGATTCACTCGCCAAGACGAGATAACGGCTGGGAAATCCGCATCAGGAACGATAGCTTGGAGAGGCTGATTAACTATCTAGTTTTGGCGTTGAGAGAGGGCCGCCTGCAAGGTAACTGCGAGGCCCTACGGGTTAAAAAAGTCCTTGCGAAGTTGAAAGATGCCTTCACCGAAAAAAATGCGCTCC
>CAYWBA010000309.1:0-4223 GCA_964455955.1 uncultured Planctomycetota bacterium
CGCGCACAGGTCGCCCGCTTCGACGCTTTCTGTTTTTTCCCGTCCGAGTCCGTCGAAAGAAAAGAGCTCGACAGCATATTGTCTTTTCATTTCGCCTGTTCGACTTATCACCGTTACCGCTTCATCGCGTTTGATGACGCCGGCATCCACGCGACCGATGGCAATTTTGCCGATGTATTCTGAGTAGTCGATGGAGGTAACGAGTATTTGCAGCGGGTCGGCGGGCCTGACCTTGGGGCAGGGTACATATTGAATCACGGCGTCGAAAAGCGCTTCCAGGTTTTCCCTTTTTTGCGCCAGGTCGCTCACCGCCCAGCCTTCGCTGGCAGAGGCAAAAAATACCGGCGTATCGATGATGGATGCGTCGGCACCGAGACTAAAAAAAAGTTCAAATACTTCGTCCACGACTTCCTTCGGACGCGAATCGGGACGGTCAACCTTGTTAATGACTATTATCGGCAGCAGGCCGTGTCCCAGCGCTTTTTGGAGGACGAAGCGTGTCTGCGGCATCGGTCCTTCGAATGCGTCAACGAGCAGCATCGCAGCATCTGCCATTTTCAGGACGCGTTCGACTTCGCCGCCGAAATCGGCGTGCCCCGGAGTATCGATGATGTTGATTTTATATCTTCTGCCGCCCTCGTTCTTCGGAACATAATAGACCGCGCAGTTTTTAGAGAGAATCGTGATACCGCGTTCGCGCTCGATGGGATTGGAGTCCATTATAAGGCCGAGCGCCCCGCCTACGAGGTTGTCGAGGTAGGCCTTGCGGAACATGCCGGACTGCCGGAGCATCTGGTCAACAAGCGTGGTTTTGCCGTGGTCAACGTGCGCAATGATTGCGATGTTTCTCAAGTCTTCAGTTTTCATTATGCATACCTTAAAGAGATATTTAGCCGTCTAACTTCGGCTGCAAAGATCTAAGTGACCTGCTCTCGTGAAACCAATCTATGATGTATGTTAGAACACAAACCTGTAAAAATCAAGGAAAGGGTGCATTTTTCATGTCAAAGAGGAGAAACTTCAAGCTCGAGGAGACCATAGAGAAGCTCCGCGAAGCCGAAGTACTTCTGGGCAAGGGGCTGACAACCGGGCAGACATGCCGCAAGATAGGTATAAGGCGCGAATTTCTTTCCCTTTTCAAAGTCGGGGCGACTCCCGTAGCCCAATATGCACGAACTCTGCGGGTATTCATTCTCAGGGAATCTGCCTGACATAACCTCATAAACACCAATGGGTTAGTGGCGCACAATGCGCGCCGACACATTCTGTTATAGCTCCATACGAGTATTCATTCAAATAAGGTGCTCTGCGAAGTTCCCTGCAGTCGAGTTATGTTGCAAGATTGGTTTGTGATATCAGGATTTTTGCAGCCACAAATGAGAGTCGCAATTCCGTATTCAGATGTGATGTTTCTAACACGTTCAAAAGACTCTTCCCTCAGTTTTTTCGGCAAGGCAAGTACTCGTGAGCTTCTTGCTTCTATCGCAAGCCGCTCGCCGTTTGAATAAGGAGATAGTATCTTTTGCAGCAAAACTCTGTCTGTAATATTCTTCTCAAGGCTTTTCTTGATTGCAGGTCGAAGGAAAAGATAGCTAATGGCAATCTCGTTGATGCCAATTTCCGCAACCCTTGCACAAAGGTTGTGGATTTGCTCGTCAGAGTCAGTAACGCCGTGAATAAGTGGGTCAGCTCGAACGGAGATCTGCACGCCGGCATGAAGGAGCGCCTTCGCGGTAGCCCACCTGTCTTCTATTGAGGCAGCAAATGGCTCCAGAACTTTGCGGATATCGTCGTTCACAGTAGTTAGTCCAACCTGACCACAAACCAGCTCTTTGCGCTTTTCAAACAACTTCAGAAATTTCTTAGGAAGCACAGCTTTTGTCACAAACTGAACACCCACGGAATGCTCAAGGAGAACTTCCATTGCTCGATATGTTTGCTCCAATACTTCAGGCACAGGCTGGAACGGGTCACATGATGGACAGAAATAGACCGCAAGTGGCTTTTTCCTTTTCCGCTTGAGCTCCACCCCGACCTTTTCGGCGGTGTTTTCGAACAGAACAATTCTGTCCTCACCCGGATACTGCGAATAGCCGCGATTGTAGCAATATACACATCCATGCGCGCAGCCGGAGGTGATGTTGATTGTCGGTATCCTCGACAAACACCTCAACGCCGACGGCACAAGGACATTCGACTTCCTGTACTTGAACGAAACCTCTACCATATCCTTCTTCCTGGGATGTGGGAAGAGAACTCTTTTCCGCACAAACAGAATAACCGGGCCGAGTGTTTCTGGGTCCGACCTGACACATCCGAAGCGACAAGATGCTCCAAACGCAATTTTTTTAAATGGTCATGCAAGTGCCTATCCGAAATGTCGATATCTTCTATCACAACCAGCTTGGCAACCCCACACAGCTTCTCTATCGCACTGCTTCCATCGGGTAACACCAAGCATTGCGTATTGAATTGCCTCAAAGGGAAGTGGACTGGGTCGGAATTGGGGTTTGCTTTACTGCTGCCCAAAAGACATGATAAACCTTTGTAGTATTCTGAGAGAGACAGTTGACGGAAGGTTTTGCCGGTATCCAGTAGAACCTGACTGTTGGATGCTATCAGTTTGTCAGTACGTTCAGTGCAGGGATTCAAGCACTTAACGGGATCAAAATCTCTGTCAACCCAGTTCGGCTTTTGGAACCGCTTTCCGCCAAGCCTTTTTACCACATGCCAGGAATCAGAGGAATCAATTCTGAAGCTACTCAGGTTATTAAACAAACGGCATATCAGGGCAACATCGAATTCGTATTTGCCAGGCAATATCTCTTGATGCTGAAGCCAATCCAGATAGTCGGCCTGTTCGTACGTCAGGTATGATACAGTCCTACGCAACTGCCCCCTTCTGAAATACCTTGAGGGCTGTTGCAGTCTGAGGTCCACTATTGAGCAGGTAAACTTGCGATTCTTCAACAATCCTGGCATAGTCTTGAGAAGTTTTTTGCAAATACTGCTTGCAAGCGATCCCGTTCCGCCTCCGATATCGACAAAACTTATTTCCTTATTCTGGCTGGCTTCCTGAACATTGAAGTAGCTTGAGAGAAAAGGCGCAACGGCTAAATCGGTTATGGTTTTGGAGCGTTGCCTGCTTCGTGGGTCTGGTTTAGCTGAGACTCCCGGGGTAAGGTACTCCAATAACTCGAACGAAGCCGCTCGCCGACCAATTGATACGGCTGGATATAGTAAAAGAGAGATAGCATGTTGTTTATCTATCTTGTATTGCCGGTAGTAATAGAACAATGACGGGGATTCTGCCTTTCCCGGCACCGTAATCAAAGGCAGGAACTTGGGATCGTCATATGCCCGTGGTTGTCGGATTTTAGACAACAAGTAGCAGGGGTTTCTGACAGTTGATGTGCCAGCTGAAAGGCCTTCATGTCCAACAGCCCACTTGACTGCGAAGCATTCAAAACCAAAAACCTTTTGAAGCAGCAAGCGGCGAAAAGAGTTGTCTTTGATTGCCTCAATATGCTCAAGTATGTTCTTGAGCAATGAGAAATAGGAAAAGCAGTATTTGATAGCGCAGGCCTGATCAAACCTCGATTTGATGAGACCTCGGTGTGTTGTCCTCAGTCTGTCAAGCAAGTCTCCAAAATGAGTAGGCAACAGAGCCAAAAAATCCTTCCAGTAGTCTGCCCAGCTTTCCCGAACCAGTTCGATGCGTCCGTTCGCCTCAACAAGCACCTGAGATAAAATGTCTTCTGACAACAAGGCGCTCTTGATATTCTCTCTTGCCCACTGCTGGTCAAGACCGGAAGGAAGTCTAATAGCGATTCCCATGAAATAGTCCCCAAGAGGATTGTATTCTACAGGATTCAAAACTGGCTTGACAACCTTTTCTACGGGGAACGGGGGGGGCATCATACTCCGGTAAAGTCACTTCTCAAGCTGAAGCAGCACGGTATAAGGAACCGTTTTCGTATTTGTATGGAGACCCAAATCGGGACGACTGAGGAGATATTGCAATCAAGAACTACCAATGTCAACAATCAAGTGGATTCACCTTCAGACATCAAAGAGGACACTGTACCTCAAGGATGGTCATAACTCTCATAAACCATATTAGTACAGCATCTATGTATGGATTTGTCGGGGCGACTGGATTCGAACCAGCGACCTCAGCGTCCCGAACGCTGCGCTCTAAACCAAACTGAGCCACGCCCCGT
>CAYWBA010000310.1:0-4216 GCA_964455955.1 uncultured Planctomycetota bacterium
GTTCTTGCTGGTCAAGCAGGAAACGAGCGCCTTCGACTGTGCAGTGCGGGGCGAGCGACGAAGCCTACGGTGAATCATCAATTGGGGATTTTTTAGTTTGTCACAACCCTTTATTACGTGGCATAATTCCTTCTCCCGGTAGCAGATAGCTCTTCTTTTGTCAAATGTATCAGAGTCTTCTGCCGGGTTTGAATGGGGTCGCCCCGATATTCTTTAAGGAAGTGAGTCTCTTTTCTGTTTCATCTCATCCCAGGTTTTGAGCGCTTTTCTTAAATGCGGGATGGTGACAGAGCCGCCCGCGACAAGACCCACAGCCAGCGTTTCTTCGAGTTCCTTGCTGCTGACTCCTTCTTCAGCACACCGTATCAGATGATACTGTATGCAGTCATCACACCTCAAAACAAACGAAGAGACAAGTCCAAGTAATTCCTTCACCTTCGCAGGCAGGGCACCTGCCTTGTACACAGATGCATCCACGTTGAAGATTCTCTTGATATCCCTGCCCGCGTATTTCATGACTATGTTATTGAGCTCTTCCCGCTCTTCCCGGAATCCCTCGACCGTGTTGTCGCTCATGGCCCTCCTCCTCATCCCCGGTATCCCATGACAGTCAGGAAGATGCCAATGGCCAGAACTACAAGCAACCAGACAATCATGAGAGCGGAGTGTTTCTTGTAAGAGCCTGCTATTCTGCTCACTGCTTTGGGACAGATACTCAGGACCACGCCCTTTACGAGCCCGCCCCAGCCCAGGATTGTGATAATCAAAGACCAGTGAAGCTTCCATACATTATGGAATTCCACAATGAGAAGGCCGAAAAAAAGAGCCAGCAACCCGGACAAGAATACCAGGGCGGTGTTGTTCGTCGTGAATTCCTCCAAGAGTTTGCGGTAGGCTTTGAGATTGAAAAGTATCCCCACTGCAATGATGACCAGGATTGGGCCAATAATCCTCGCAAGTACTGTGGAGTTCTCCATCCCTTGACCTCCTTTGTCTCTTAAATCAAGTTGCCCTGGCAGATAATGACCTCTCCCCGGTATTTGTAACCCCGACTGCTCTTTCAAGTGTAGCAGGACACCTGCCAATGCTCAATTTGTTTCTTCACTATCGCCGGCCTGCGCAACTCCGAACTTCTATCCTGTTTGTCTGTCAGGATTGTTAGCCCTGAACTGGGCCGATGTTGCGGCAGGGGGCAGCGCGGCGGGGTGGCCAAAAGGGAACGTGAGGGAATGCTCTATTGCGGAGCCTTGTCTCCACCGCTGCCGGCTTTCAGCCCGTCAATTAGCGTCTTCATTTTCGCTGCCGAGGAGGACCGATTATTGACCTTGTAGATACGCATGGCTTCCTCGTATTCCACCAGTGCCATCTGCTTGCGTCCGGACTTCTTGTACAGGTGTCCAAGCGCCTCGTGAGCGGCTCCAGTCAGCACCCTGTCCTTTCCAAGGTACTTCGTGTAAAGCGATATCTTCGTCTTGATAACCTGCTCTACCTCGGTTTTTTCCCCTTGTGTCCGGAGAACTGATTCCAGTTCGTTGAACAGCTCGCGCATATCGCTTGTTTTGATTGTCTCCTTGTCAAATGCATCCTGTAATTTCTCCAGTGCGATTCTGTACGCTTCTTCCGCTGCTGCGAACCGCTCCTTCGACGGTGTGCTTTCGTCACTTCTGATTTTCTTGCCTTCTTCCAGGGTTTCCTTCCAGGAAAGGCCGGCGTACTTGCTTTTGCTTCCACAACCAGTGACAATCAACAATACAAGAGCCGCAATCCAAGGGGATAATCGCAATACTGGTAAACGCGTCATGTTATGACCTCCGGCCAACACAGTCAATTGTTCTCATATCAACATGAATCTATCACAATGTGCGACAGGAAGCAAGGTTGATGTTGGAATCCTGAAACGGGCCACCGTTGCGGCAGGGGCAGCGTGATGGATGGCTACTTGTCCTTGTTAATTTTCTCAAGTGCTTTTTTGTAGAGGTCCTTTATCTTCTCCCGCCAGTGATGTTGGGGAAAAGCTTCCTTCCAGTCGTCTTCTGTAGGGTTGTCCTGGTCGCTGTCTACAGACAGAATCATATTACTGATTTCTCCAACAATCCTGCCGTAATCGCGCTTGTAGTACCATATCTTCACAATGATATATATTACTTCCCAGTACTTGTCACGATATTCGGGCTTGTGTGCGTAGGGAGTAATTTTTTTCAGCAGCCGCTGGTAAATGTCCTGCGCTTTGTTTAGAGCTGCCATGTTCTTTTTGTCGAGTTTTTCATATATCGCCAGGTAGCTTTTAGCAGCCCCTTCGACAACTTCAAGATTGTTGTTATTGACTTTCTCCAGCTTTGTCTTTTTGTCTTTACATTTCGGGCAGGATGGCATTTCCCTGTCGAAGTCGGAGAGTTTAAGTATTTCTTCATATCCGCACTTCGGGCAGCGCATGGTTCTGCGAAGCTTGTCAAATATCTCTGCCGCAGCCCTGTAGTCGCCGGTTGCGTACTTCGACTGCGCGAGCAAGATTTTAAGCAACATAGCCTTTTTTTTCTGCTCTATGCTCCGTTTCTCGGGAGCAGGCAACTGAGCAAGGTATTTTTCTACCAGCTCTGAAGCCGTTTTGCCGGGCTTTGGGTAATTTTTAAGATACTCAATAGTTTTTTTAGCTTTTCTCAAGTCTGCCTTTAGTCTTTCGCTCTCTGTCGCAAGGCGCTTGTTCTCTTTTTTGAAACCTTCGCTCTCTTCTAAAAGCTGATCAACTCTCTTCATAAGCATATCGTATTTATCCCGTAACGCAGCGTGTTCAGGATACAGGGCCGCGCAGCCGGTGAAGAGTGCCAGAATTACCAGTGCGTATAATGCCTTGTTCATTTTTCCTGCTCTTTCTCTTTCAGCTCTTTCACCGTAAGCGCGCCGTGGGAGCGGAGGAGTTTTTTCATTTCTTCGGTTTTAGCCTTATCCAGCGGTGTCATGCCTTTATCGTCTATGGCATTTATATCAACACCGTTCTTAATTAAAATCTTTGCTGCCTCCAAGTGATTATATTCTGCGGCATTCCAGAGAGGCGTTTGACCGCATTCATCCCTTGAGTTTACAGAAGCTCCTGCAGAAATGAGAGTCTCTACAATTTCTCCATTTTCTTTAAAGTGACTTCTTGCCGCTGTGTGCAGTGGTGTTTCTCCAAAGAAAGATTTTGCCTCAATATATGCTCCTTTATCTATTAGTAATTTTACTAAATCTTTGCTATCTCCTTCTGCTGCAAGATGAAGTGCTGTCCGACTGCCCTCCTTGCTATACAAATTTATGTTAGCACCATTTGCAATTAGTAATTCTACAATCTCTTTATGTCCCCAAATTGCGGCTACAAGAAGGGGCGTGTATCCGAAGATGTCCTTGAAACTAATATCAACGCCTTGTTTAACCAGTTCCTTAACACGGTTAAGGTCTCCGTCTTTTGCAGCCTTGAGAAGCTCTGCTCCTAAAGGGTCACCATGCTCACCACCTGCCTCGTGAAGCGCCGCCGCAATATTCTTATAGCTCATAGCCACTGCAATATCGAGGGGCGTATAACCTTCATTGTTCCTCGCATTTACATCTGCGCCTTTTGAAATATAGAATTTAACAAGCTCAGCATCAGCACCTTTACAGTAGTGAGCCAAATTATGCAACGGCGTTTCCCTATCTCTATTTCTTGAGTTAACATCAGCGCCATTTTCAACGAGAAGCTTCGCTATTTCTATTTTTCGAACGCTATGTAAAGGTGTATTTCCATATGAATCCTTCGTGTCTATATTAGCTCCTTTGTCAATCAATAGTTTTGCTAACTCAAATTGGTTATATTGAGCTGCTATGTGGAGCGCGGTTGTGTTATCATAATAGAATCTCGTTCCATTAACATCTACACCTGCCTTTATAAGCTCCTTTACTTTATCAATATCCTTATCTATTGTAGCACTGATAAGCTCTTTCTCCGCTGCTTTAAGCTCCTCGGCGCTCATTTCCTGCTTCCCGCTGCAGCCTGCCAGAAGCAGGACAATTGTTAGTATGTATAATGCCTTTTTCATTTTTCCTGCTCTTTCTCTTTAAGCTCTTTCACCGTAAGCGCGCCGTGGGAGCGGAGGAGTTCTTTCATTTCTTCTGATTTCGCACAATCCAGTGGTGTATTGCCTCCATCGTCTTGAGAGTTTACATCAGCACCACTGTCAAGCAGAAGTTGTGCCACGCCTTCGTG
>CAYWBA010000311.1:0-4183 GCA_964455955.1 uncultured Planctomycetota bacterium
CGTAAGGACTTTTCGGATAAACCTGCGTGTCAGGGAGTATGAGAGGTCCTTCCTGATGCTTATCTTCAGCGAGTCGAAGATTGTCACGTAGGCGGCGTCGGGGTAAAGCCCGGTTGTTACTTCTTTCTTGAGCGCTTCCTGCAGGATTGGGTCCTGAAGTTCAGAAGCGCTGCTCTTGTCATCGCCGGCGCGCTTGCGCTGGAACTCCACGCGCAGAACCTGGCCCGATGGGTACTGAACAGTTTCGCCATCAAGCCGCCTGAAGACGAAGGTCCCATCGGGCTTGATTCGTTCAAGCCTGCCCGGCACCTCTTCGCCCCTGTCCAGGTACAGGATATCCATGCCCAGCTTGACAGACGGCGCCCGGGGCGCCTCGGGCTGGGCCCGCACGGATATGATGCAGCCCGCGGCAAGCAGAATTAATGTCAGAATCGGTGTGAACCGTTTCATGTTACTTCCCTTTCTCACCCGGGAGGCGGTACAGTCTATGTTGCTTTATGTAGCGGGCGACTGCGGGCGGAACGAACTCTTCGAAACTCTCGCCGCGCAGGACCGTTTCTCTTATCGCGGTGCTTGAAATATCAACAGGCTCTACTGTCAGATAGCACTCTTGCAGGCGCTCCAGGCTTCCCGGCGGGAGGGTGCCGCTCAGGCTCGCCACGTCCGCGGGCGAGAAACCGCTTCTCGGTATCACAACGGGTATGGCAAGCTCAAGTATCCTCTGCGGGTTCTTCCAGGTCGAAAGCGCGGGCACCGTATCGGCGCCCATGAGAAAATAGAACTCGCCGTGCGGATGCTTTTTCTTAAGCTCTTCAAGAGTCCTGTAGGTGTAACTTGTGCCGGGGAGGTGCGCCTCAAAATCGCTTGCCGCCAGATAAGGGAGTTCCCCGGCTGCAAGGCTTGCCATCTTGAAGCGGTGCTCGAAGCTTGTGAGTTGTTCCTGAGCTTTATGAGGTGGGCGCGGCGATACGAGAAGCAGAACCTCGTCAAGCTTGTATGCATCCCTTGCAGCCTGCGCCACTCCCAGGTGCCCGTTATGCGGGGGGTTGAAGCTGCCGCCGAGCAGGCCTGTTCTCATTTGCCCCTCCGTTTCGGCTTGAGGGTCCTGCTGAGATGAAGCACGCGCCCCTGCGAGACAGTCATAAGGCAGTCAAGCCGCTTTCCTGCAATAATGAAGTCTGCATGCTTGCCGACCTCAAGCGACCCCTTCTTGTTCTGAATTCCGAGTACGCGTGCGGGATTGGTGGACGCCATCGCGCACGCCGCTTTGAGAGTCACGCCGAGCTTCATCACGTTTCGGACAGCTCTTGAAGTAGTCAATGTGGAGCCGACAAGAGTCCCTCTGCTGTTGCGGATGGGGCCTTTGACGCCCGGCAGGCCTGCAGACCGCATACTGTCTGTCACGAGGATTACCCGGGAGGGCCCTTTTACCCGGAGTATAATCTCCATGAACTGCGGCTTCACAATCTCCGGCTCGGCGATGAGCTGCGCCCTCACGCGCTGGTCGAGCAGAACCGCTTCCAGCGCCCCGGGGTCCCGTGCGTTGCGGGGGAAGACAAAAGTATTCGGCAGGTGGGTTGCGTGCCTCAGGCCGGCCTTGATTGCAGCTTTCGCCTGCTCAAAGCTCGCTGTTGTGTGAGCTATTGCGGCAACTATGCCCCGGCTGCGGCAGTGCCTTATCAGCTCCATTGCTCCGTTAATCTCCGGGGCAAGCGTTATCATTCTTATTATGCCGCCGCTCAGCTTGTTGAGCTTGTCCAACTCCCGCACCGTCAGGCGTCTGAGCTTGCCCGGCGGCAGGCCACCCGTTTTCTTGCGGTTAAGGTGCGGGCCTTCCAGGTGTATCCCCAGCAGGGCGGGGTGGCTCTTGTATACCTGCGCGATTGCCTTGACTATCTTTTCCAGCCTTGAAGTTGTGTCGGGAAAGGTTGTAACAAGAAGAGAGGTAGTTCCGTGACGAGCATGACCCTGGACGATTTTGAGTATTGACTCGGCCGATGCGTCACTGACGGAGCCGCCTCCGCCCCCGTGCACGTGCAGGTCAATGAAGCCTGGCAGCAGGTACCGGCCCTGCGCGTCCACCTCGAGGTCTGCCCCGCGCGGGTGGCGGCGGCCAAGCCCCATGGCGGCGATAATGCCGTGTGCGGCCAGAAGCCACGCGCCCTTGACAAACCCGCCCGGTGCGAGCACGGTTGCCCTGCGCACGAGAATTGACTCGACTTTGTCAGCCTTTGACATGCTCTTATTTGCCTTTCTCCGGCTCCTCTTCCTTGTTTTCATCTTTTTCTTCTTGCGGAACAGTTATCTCAATCCTATCGCAGTAAACCGCCGCGCGGTCATTGTCCCGGCCCGCCTGTTCGAGCATGAATCTCATGTCTGGCGAAACCTTCGCGTTGAAGGTCTCGTCCCCGTTGGTGACGACTCTTATCGGCTCGTCAAGGTTGAACTGCTTGCGGTTTATCAGCAGCGTGTACTTGGCAACGTTTCTCACCTTTACATCAATAAGGTTGCCTTCGGCCTTGACCTCGATTGAGCCGGCCGTTTTCTCCCGCCTGAAAAGCGGCCTTGGCTCCGGCTTGGCGAACTGGCCGGAGAACTGCTTCGTCTCGTCGCCGCGCTTGAATTCGCCCTTTATCGTGTCGCCGAACTTCTTGGCGCGAAGCACCCGGGTCAGGTCGTTCCTGTCCGCGATGTCTGTTTCGTCCAGCTTGGTAATTACATCACCGGCTTTGAGGCCCGCCTTGTCTGCGACAGAGCCTTTCTGTACATCTTGAATCCGCACCCCGGGCCCGCCGAATTGCGTGTCAATGACCACGCCGAGCACCAGCCGGCCCGGGCCGACAATGAGGTTGATGTCCTCGAAGCCGAGGTTGTTGCCGACGTCTTCTATCTTGCCAATTCGTACCCAGTCGCAGCGGCCGGCCTCGGTGTCCGCCGTCTCCCAGATGACGTGCGAGGGCGCCGGGTTGCGGGATGTCTTCTCTACAAACTCCATGACCCGCGGCATCTCGGTCTTGAAGTAGCTCATGCTGTGTCCCGCTTCGGGGTAAGCGGTCCAGTCAATATCAACGCCGAGTTCCTTGAGCGGGTCAATCAGCTTTTTCATTCTATCCGAAGGATAGAGCCGGTCTTTTCCGCCGTTTGTCGCATGTATCGGGCGGTTCAGGAGGTTGCGGGGATAGCACTGGTAGGGCCCCATCTTCGAGACCATGATGTTGCCTGAAAGCGGTATCAGTCCTGCGAGGCTTGTAGGCTTGTGAAAACCCATCCAGAAGCATCCGCTTGCGCCGTCGGAAAAGCCGGACAGGAAGACCTTGTTCTCATCCACGCTGTAGTTGCGCTTGACGTAGTCAATCTGCTGGAGGAGGTTGTCTGTACCAACCTTGTTCCACCACAGGGCGTCTTTCTCACCGTGAGGGATAATCAGGATAAAGCCTTTCTCCTTGGCGAGCAGGCCCCAGAGACTGCGGCGCGATTTCATCTGCTCTATAGACACTATGGCCGGCCTGCTCACGCCACCGTGGAGGTCAAAGAAAATCGGGTACTTCTTCTTCGGGTCGTAGTTCTCGGGGACGTAGAGGTGGTAGGGCCGCTTCTTGCCGTCCGTGCACTTGTTGTAGAGCACCTGCCAGCCTGTCTCGACATCTTCAGAATACTTGCGGCCTGCCCGGAGATGCTTCTCAATTTCAAGCGAACTCGCCCCGGAGAACTCGATAAGGCTGATTGCCTGGCTCCTTGCCTTCTCATCCGAGGCATCGAAGAACTTCTTCATAAGCCCGTCAATATCCGGGCCTTCCTGCGCAAATACAGCCACTGCGGCCAGGACCAAACCTGCTGTCAGACACGCTGCTGCGAGCCGTCTTATCATTTCCGCACCTCCCTGAGAAAAGCCTGCAAAGCCACCTTACTATTAACGGGTGTCGAGTAGATATTATATGCTATTTTCCTCATCGTAGCACCAATATTTTCGAAAGGCCGCAGGCCCGTGCAGGTGAACCTAACCCTGTCCCTGCATACCCGCCTTTCGCTCCAAACAAATGTGCGAAATTTACAAATGTTAATTCCAGGCGGGTGGTATGGGGAAATTGTAACTTGCTGTCAGCAAAGTAGGTTACGACGACGCGATGCCCAAAAACGGGAAAGGCATTTGTAAATTTTTTGCTGTTTTTAGAGCAGTTTCGCA
>CAYWBA010000312.1:0-4171 GCA_964455955.1 uncultured Planctomycetota bacterium
AGAACGCGTAATTGCGAATACGAAAATTAAGTCGTAATTTGTTTACAATATTTGCTACTATTGTCACAAAGCTGGCATGACCACTGACATACAAATAGTTATCTTGCTGAATAATTACGCCTTTGTCTTTTTTTACCGTTTCAATTGCGCATCTATAAGCAGTTTCGCAATCTGAAAAGTTATCGAAATGGAATTCTTTTTCTTCTTCTCTATATATTGAAGTTAGTGGA
Organism: uncultured Planctomycetota bacterium; assembly: GCA_964455955.1. Taxonomy (GTDB): domain Bacteria; phylum Planctomycetota; class SKW154; order SKW154; family DAOVDS01; genus CAYWBA01. The sequence continues at coordinate 231 of CAYWBA010000312.1, forward strand.
CTGGAGTAGCACGCTTTTATATCAGCCTGGTCAATCAGAGTTTTAAATATAATTTCTGAAGCCATCTTGGTAGCTTCGCTATATAGCCATCCCAAGCTTGTGTCAAATAACAATATATCAGGCAACCTTATTTTGCGTATTGTTTTTGGGCAAGGTCTAATAGTATATTTATTTTCACCAAGTATTTTAACTGCTTGTCTTGTAGCCATTTCAACAAGATTGGATTTTCCACCAATCTCAACAGGAATTTTTTTATTATAATTCTCATCAGAAGACCAACCAGCAATCTCTATCCACAAAGCTGGATATGGATAACGCTCTTTAAACTCTTGTTTCAGCACCTTTACTAAACTGTCTCTTTTTGCAGGCGAAGAGATATATATTAAGATACCACTTTCTTCTTCTGAAGAATGCCGGGTTTGTTTCTCGGGATGAGAAACTGTATGATAAGTTGCGCAGCCCAGCGAGCACACCAACAACGAAATAATCGTAACAGCAAATAGCTTTCTCACAACTCACCCCCTTTGTATCACCATAAATGCTACACGTTTCAGGGCGTGATGTCAAAGGCTGAGTGGGTTTGGGAGGCGGGTTTTGGGAGTCTGGCGGGAAATTTCGGGATTTTTTGTATTTTTTGTAACAGCAGTAAACTCTTCCACTTAGCCTGCCGATATTGAAAGTAGGACAAGCACTCCGAGACACAAGGTGAGAGGGGAACACTTCTGTGAAGAGTCCGCGAACCTGGGTCGAAATTGACCTCGCAAAAGTCCAGGCCAACATGGAACAAATCAAACGCGCACTCAAACCCGACACCAAAATCCTCGCAGTGGTAAAAGCCGACGCATACGGGCATGGCGCAGTGCCGATTGCCCGCACCGTGCTTGCAGGCGGCGCTTCGATGCTCGGCGTTGGCGACTCGACCGAAGCGCTGGAGCTGCGCGAAGCGGGAATCACCGCTCCGATAATCATACTCGGCTCGATTTGCGACCGGGAGATAGACTGCATTGTCCACAACATCATAACACCGACAATTCACTCGCACGAGAGGCTCAGGGATGTGAGCCGGGCTGCCGCAAAGCATGGAAGGAAACTCTACGTCAACGTAATGGTGGACACCGGCATGGGCCGCCTCGGGGTGAAGCCTGAAAGCGCACTCAAGCTGGTCCAGGCGGTCTGCGACGATGCGAACCTCGAACTGCTGGGAGTCTCAACCCACTTCCCATGCGCACACCATGAGGACCTGACATTTGCTCGTGAGCAGCTTGGCATGTTCCGCGGCGTGGCAGCGCAGCTTGAACGGGCGGGGATTCGCCCACCCATTCTTCATGCCGCGAACTCGGCCGCACTCTTTGCCATGCCTGAGGCTCATTTTGACATGGTCCGCCCCGGCGCGGCCATTTACGGCATTGACACGGGGAACTTCCAGAGGCTCAACGTGCAGGTCGAGCAGGCGCTTGAGTGGAAGACGCAGGTGGTCTACTGGAAGTGGGTCGAGGAAGGCACGCCTATCGGCTACAACATGGCGTACCGCGCGCCTCGGCGAACCAGGATAGCGACACTCCCCGTCGGTTATGCCGATGGTTACGATTTCTCTTTCTCCAATACTGCCGAAGTGCTGCATAACGGGATGCGCTGCAAGGTCGTCGGTAACGTGACTATGGACTACATCATGGTAGATGTCGGCGACGAGCCCGAGGTGAGAGTCGGCGATGAGATAACTCTCCTGGGCAAAAGCGGCAGCGCCCAAATCAAGACCTGCGAGCTGGCCAGGCTCATGGGGGCACCGCCTTACGCGGTTACGAGCCTGCTCGGCAAGAGGGTCAAGAGGATATACAAGGACTCATCAGGGGCAAAAGCAAGTGATAAATACGCCAGGCCCAAGGAGGAACTGGCCATAGCATAAATAGGACAGCAACTGCCCCCTCACCATGGCCCGCGTGTCGCCGCACGCGGGTCAACCCTTTTTAGAACTCCACATGTCAAAGAACAATCCTACTACACCGTTACTATTGAATTTGCAGGTTCATGTCTAAGCTGACCCCTCTGAAGCACAAAACATTCAACAGCTATTTTCAAAAGGGGCAAGCCACTACTCTTCCCAGAGGATGCAGCTCACCGGCTCGCCTTTCCGTATCTCCTGGAGGCACTTGTTGCAGTAAATGCACCGGGTGACCTGGCCCTCTGCGCCCGCCTTCTCCTTGTTAGGCAGGTCAGGGTCGGCAAGAATGGCCCTGCCCATTGCGACAAGGTCACACTTCCCGCTCTCTATCAACTGCGTCGCAAGGCCGGTTGTCGGTATCTTTCCCACACCGATAACCGGCACATTGACCACCTGCTTGACCGCTTCCGCGAGGTGGATGTTCGGCGCGTTCAGGAATTCCGCCATCGGCTCGCACCGGCCCATGGAGTAGGACTCTTCGCCGTCATCGCGCCTCGCGCCCGCCGAGACGTGGATGTAGTTGGCACCCGCCTCCTCGAGCTCGGAGGCGATTGCGCACGCGTCGCGCAGGGTGTTCCCGCCCGCGACGAAGTCTTCACCGTTTATGCGCACCCCGATTACGTTGGGGTGCTCCCATTTCTCCCTCACCAGGCCCAGTATCTGCCTGATTATCTCGACCCTGTGCGCGGGCGGGCCGCCGTAGCCGTCTTTTCGCTGGTTTGTGCGCTTCGAGAGGAAGTCGGCGAGAGTATACGAATGCGCCCCATGCAGCTCCACCATGTCCGCCTCGGCCTGAAACGCCCGGACGACCCCCGCTGCGAACTGGACGATAACAGTCTTAATATGGTTTTCGGTAAGTTCGGCCGGCGTGCAGTCTACGGCTCTGAGGCTGTCGGCAATCTGTACGCAGACCGCCGCACCTTCCTCGTGAATAGCATCAATCAGCCGCCTAAGTACATCCACGTGCGCATTGTCCCAAATCCCCAGGTTCCCGACCTTCCTTCGCTGGTCCACGCTTGTCGCCTCAATTATAACAAGCCCCACACCGCCTCTGGCAATCGCCTGGTAGTGTTTCAGAATCCGCGGCGTCACAAGGCCCAGCTTGTCCGAGTAGCGCGTCACCATCGCCGGGAAGACAAGCCTGTTGCGCAGCTTCACATGCAGAAGCTCATACGGCTTGAAGCACCCGACAGAGCGTTCCGCATCCATTATGCGGTCTGTCACCTCCTTTATCCTCTCTTCAACATCGGGGGGAGGCACGGCTGTTCCTGCTTCCCATCTCATAAGCATGTCGGTACCGACATCCATCCACCTTGCGAACTGGGACATGGTCAGCCCTGAGCGCTTCCTCGTCCACTTGACCTGCTCGTTGGTTATCACGCCCTCTCCTCCAGCCTCATAACTTGTACCTCAATATACACCACAACCCCCCCGCGGTCAAGAAGCTTGCTGAATATATGCCTTCTGTAAACAGACCTGTAAACAGCTTGTGTGGGGGGCAGGTATCGTAACCTGCTTTTGGCATAAGGACTTACAATAGCAGGCAATTCAAAACAGGCGCACCTGTTTACAGATTCAGGCAGGGGTCTGAAGCTGCTTTGTGTGGGGTTCCACACAACCTCCTGCCTGCCCTGCAGTTGCGTTCTGTATCGCCGCAAGCCCACCCAACCGCGCCAACCGGTGTCAAAAGCCGTCTGTAAATAGAGTTCCTTACATACCAACGACTTACGGCATCTATTTACAGATTTCGCGGGGGTCTCTGCTACATTTGCGCGGTTCAGCGTGAATTGAGAATGGACGCAACCTCTTGCTACGTAAGCAGGTTGCGTCGAAACGCGAAGTGTGGGTGTGTGTAACATATTGTCCTGCAGTAAGTTGCGTTCAAATTGAACCGCAGAGCCGCAGAGATTCGCAGAGCTCGCGGAGAACAACCCTTTCTTTTCTTACCTTTAACTTTCAACTTTGAACCTTTAACCCTTCTTCCACACTATTATACGCTTTC
>CAYWBA010000313.1:0-4163 GCA_964455955.1 uncultured Planctomycetota bacterium
CTGGCCGAGTACTTCAGGGATGTTGAAGGCCGCGACGTGCTGCTGTTCATTGACAATATATTCCGATTCGTTCAGGCGGGGTCCGAGGTTTCAACACTTCTCGGAAGGATGCCCTCCGCGGTGGGTTACCAGCCGACCCTTGCGACCGAAATGGGCCAGCTCCAGGAACGGATTACAACCACTAAGAAGGGCTCCATCACATCCATCCAGGCGATATACGTCCCGGCTGACGACTACACCGACCCCGCGCCTGCAACCACGTTTGCGCACCTTGACGCTACGACAAACCTTTCGCGCCAGATTGCCGAGCTTGGCATCTATCCCGCGGTGGACCCGCTTGACTCGACAAGCAAGATACTTGACCCGCGCGTGGTGGGCGAGCACCACTACAGCATAGCAAGAACAGTTCAGCAGATATTGCAGCACTACAAGGACCTCCAGGACATTATCGCAATTCTCGGAATGGAGGAGCTGAGCGAGGATGACAAGCTGATTGTCGCGCGCGCGCGAAAGATTCAGCGGTTCCTATCACAACCGTTCTTCGTTGCAGAGGCCTTTACCGGTATTCCCGGAAAGTACGTCAAGCTTGAAGACACCCTTTACGGCTTTGAACAGATTATCACAGGCCAGTGCGACGACATGTCCGAGCAGGCGTTCTACATGGTCGGCTCGCTGGAGGAGGCAAGGGAGAAGGCGAAGACGCTGGCAAGCGTGCAGACGGAAGAGGCCGCGCCAACGTCCAAGAAGGATAAGTAATTTCTGTGTGGATTTGATATATGGCCGAGTCGAATGGCGCAAAACTTAACCTTGTTGTGCTTACGGTTGGCAGGAAAGTTTACGAAGGTGAGGTGGACTCTGTCACCGGAAAGGGCACAGGCGGCGAGTTTACAATCCTGCACAAGCACATGGCATACATGACGCCGCTTGAAATTGGCGTTCTGACTGTCCGAAACGGGAGTAATGAGGAAAGAATCGCCCTGCATGCTGGGTTTTTGAGAGTGGAGAACGACACAGTTACTGTTCTGGCTGATGCGGGCGAGAAGGCGCATGACATAGATGTGGAGCGTGCCAGGGCTGCCAAGCGCAGGGCCGAGGACAGGCTGGGGCGGCCGGCCGCTGATGACACTGACATTGACAGGGCCCGGGCCGGTTTGCAGCGCGCCCTGATTCGACTCAGAATTGTGGGCCAATAGCAACCTGTGCATCCCTGTGGCGGGATTCACATTCCCCGGCAGAAAAGTCTTTGCAATATAACAGTGCCGGTGAGGAGCGAGCCGTGTCCACTCTTCCCCCTGAAACCCGGCAAACTATAGGGCTCTTCCTTTCAGAGACGGCCGCCCTCTTCGGAGGACGTCTTAGGCGGGCTGTAGCACGGGTCAGTAACCCGAGGGCGGGCTCCGACCCGATGTCTGATGTTGATGTCCTCCTTGTCGTGGACAACCTCGCCAACCGCGAGATGTACCGGGTGTGGAACATTGCGGGCGAGGCATGTATCAAGTATGATGTCATGTTCTCCGTGCAGGCTTACAGCACGGAGGATTTTGAGGACCGTAAAAACCTGCCCGCAATCAGGGCTTTTCTTGCTGAAGGGCTTGAGCATGAAATACAGTGAGGCCGCCATGGCCGTTCACCGTCTTGAAAAAAGCCACAAGGCGTTGCAAGACGCGGAGATTCTCTTGAAGCACGGCGGCACGCCTTCAGGTGTCCTAACAATGGGGCTGCGCGCGGCAAAGGAGGCGGCGGAGGCTACCCTTGTCGCCACCGGTAACGAGACACTCAGGGCGGACAGCCTGCTTTTTCTTGTCGCGCAGTTTGTGCGCGATGGCCGGCTCAGCCAGCAAGCGTTCAGTTCCTTCAGAACTATAATGGACCTTTGCCGCGCGGCGGTTGAGCAGGATTTCTCGGCAGTAAGCCCGGTGGAAGCGAAAGCTGCACTTGACAACGTAAAGTATTTTGTCCGCGAAATGGGCGAGATAGTCAAACACTGAAAGTATTCAGCGGAATGCTGGAAGAAAGGACTCAAAGATGCTTACAGAGCGTGTTAAGGCTGTAAAGCCCTCCATGACTCTTGCGGTGATAGCCAAGGTCCGCGAGCTTAAGGCAAGCGGCGTAAAGGTCATAGACTTCGGCGCCGGGGAGCCGAACTTTGACACACCCGACTATGTCAAGGAGGCGGCTGTCCAGGCGCTTGAAGAGAACTTTACCCGTTACACCGCCGCCGGGGGAATACCGGAGCTGCGCCAGGCCATAGCTGCGCGAATCAAGAAAGAACTTGGCCTTGCGTATTCGCCAGACGAGGTAGTCATCACCAACGGCGGGAAACAGGCCATTTACAACGCGCTGCAGGCGCTTGTGCAGAAGGGGGACGAGGTAGTCATTCCTTCGCCCTACTGGGTTTCCTATCCCGAAATGGTCAGGCTCGCCGACGCAACTCCGGTTATTGTGCAGGGGCTTGAAGAGAACCAGTTCAGGGTCTCAGCATCGCAAGTCGAGCGCCTTATTACCCCCAATACAAAAGCTTTTATACTCAACTCTCCGCAAAACCCCACAGGCACTGTCTATTCACGCGAGGAACTCCAGGAGCTCGCCTCGATGTTTGTGGAGCGCGGTATCTACGTCATAAGCGACGAGGTTTACGACAAGTTGAACTACACAGGGGAGCCGCACGTGTCCATTGCGCAAATCAGCGAGGGCATGAAGGCGCAGACAGTGCTTGTCAACAGCTTCTCAAAAACTTACGCCATGACAGGCTGGAGAGTGGGATACGGGTCAGCAGCGCAGGAAATCATCTCAAGCCTCGCCAAGATACAGAGCCAGAGTACATCCGGCATAAACTCAATAACGCAGAAGGCGGCGCTTGCGGCTCTCGGCTCAGGCGATGACATTGTCGAAGAGAGAAGAAAGGATTTCAAGAAGAGACGGGACTTCACCGTCGAGCGCATCAATTCGATAAAAGGGTTGTCCTGCTTCAAGCCGGGCGGCGCTTTCTACGTCTTCTTCTCTATAGAGAGCTTCACCGGCAAGGCGTTCGGCGATGCAAAGGTCAACGGGTCTATTGACTTTGCGCAAGCCCTGCTTGAGCAGAAGCACGTTGCTGTCGTGCCCGGTGTCGGTTTTGGCGCCGAAAACTATATACGCCTCTCCTACGCCACAGATATGGACAACATAAAAGCGGGCCTCGACCTCCTCGAAGAATTCTTGGATTCCGCGCGTTGAGGAGCAGCCTTTGGAGCGGGGTTTAGCTACATAACGGCATTTGTGGACGGCAAGAAAAAGACAATTCCTCTTGTGGCTTCTTGATGGCAGGAATCTGCAAGAACTAATACGGCTCACTGGTATTGTTCGCCAGGGGTGCTTCCTCGCTTTCACAACGCTCGAAGCGCACAACAGCCATCTGGTTAATGTGGAAGCTGTGAAGCCCTGAGATTCCCGGCTTTAAGGGCCAGGCTACCGCCGACCACGATTCTGAGTCGTGATGCGTAATACGAAACCTGTATCCCTGCTTAATACCGGCCGATAGTGACGTGTTAAGCAATCCTGCGCTACACAGCTCCTCAAGCGAGCCGTACCTTCCGCTGCCGAAATGGAAGGCTTCTTCAGCCCCGGACAGGACTCGCAAAAGCGTGATAACTGACGCTTCGTTGGCAGCAATCTCTGAGGGTTGGGGCGATACTGGCACAGTTGCAGATGCTATGACAAAACCAGCGATAGCTGCGGCAACCAGAATTGCTGTTATCCAGAGGCCTGGAGAGCACCTGGAGGGCAGGCCGATACCATGAATCGGGGCGCTGCTGAAGTTTGCCTTCTGATTAAACACCGACCTTGGCCAGCAAGTCCTTGGTCTTTACCTTGTTGAGCTTCATGCCCAGTTGCTTGGGGTCAATACCCATCGCCAGGCCGAGAAGCTGCGGCAGGTACAGGACGGGGAGCTTGTACTCTTTCTCGAACTTGTTCTCTATAGTCCGCTGGTTGTCGTCGTACATCACTGCACAGAAGGGGCAGATTAGACCAATAGCATCTACGCCGGTACTTTTCAGAATTTCAAGCTTATGGTTGCCAACTGCAAGGGCAGTATCCTGGTCAAATGCGAGGAGTGCGCCTCCGCAGCAGAACTTCTTGTCCGGGTAGCTGACAGATTCGGCTCCGCTTGTGCCTATCAGGTC
>CAYWBA010000314.1:0-4156 GCA_964455955.1 uncultured Planctomycetota bacterium
AATCATCAGCTGTGCGGGCTTGATGTCGCGGTGGATAATGCCCAGCGAGTTGGCGTGCTCCAGAGCTTTAAAAACCTGCAGCGAAATCTCAATAATCTGAGACTCTGGCAGATAGCCCTGTTCGTTGATCAGTTCCGCAACCGTTTTGCCCTCCACGTATTCCATGGCAAAATAATACACACCACTTGACTCGCCGACATCTATGACATAGATAATGTTCTCGTGGTTAAGCTTGGCCGCCGTCCTTGCCTCGCGAAGGAACTTGCTTATGTAGTCCTTGTTCATAGCCAGTTGGGGCGGAAGAATCTTAAGCGCCACTATCCGGTTGAGCGAGTGCTGCTTTGCCTTGTAAACCGCGCCCATAGCACCCTTGCCTATCTTGGCAAGCAGCTTGTAGTTCTCGAGTTGGGTCTGGCGCCCTGCCGAGGACTGGTGCCGGAATATCTCAGTGACCTGGCCCCGGGTGAGATAGCCTTTCTCGACCAGTATCTCGCCAAGTCTCCGTGGCTCAACCCCTGTATCCTTGTCTTTTCGCTGTATTTCGATGCATTCCTGGAGTTGCTCAAGGGTTACATAACCATACTTCAAGGCGAGACGGCCGAATGCCAGCGAGTCGGTACGGGAGTTGTCGGGCATACCGCCTTATCCCCTATGCAGCTTTACAAAAAGGTCTCTTACCTGGTGAAGACAGACCCCTAAATATCATTATACAACAAGATGTGAAAACTGTCAACCTAAACTGCTTTCCGCAGGCCTGATGGGCGGAAAAAACCACTCTCTGCGGGTTAATTACATGCTGGCAGTCACTCTAACGCTTGGAGAACTGGTACCTTGCGCGTGCACCCCGCTGGCCGTATTTTTTGCGCTCTTTCATGCGGGAATCGCGTGTAAGCAGGCCGTTTTCCCTTAAAGGGCTCTCAAGGTTGGGTTGCGCCTTTATGAGTGCCCGGGATATTCCCAGACTAAGCGCTCCCGCCTGGCCGGTTGGCCCGCCTCCCGATATGCTGGCGAAGATGTTGTACTTGTTCAAGGTACGGGTCGCCCTCAAAGGGGCCAGTACAGCCACCCTGTCCTGCTCGCGGACAAAGAAGTCTTCAAATGGCCGTTTGTTGACAATTACCCTGCCTGTTCCAGATGTGATTCTGACCCTTGCAACAGACGTTTTGCGTCGCCCAGTCCCCCAGATGTATTCCTTCTTTGTCTTCTGAGCCATAACAGCGTACTCCCGCTACTTCACATCAGTAATGCTTATCTCTTGCGGCTTCTGCGCCTCATGCCTGTGTCGTGATTCTTTCGTCACCTTGAGTTTCTTAAGCATTTGGCGCGCCAGCTTGTTCTTGGGCAACATCCTGCGAACCGCCTCCCTGACAATGTGGGCCGGCTTGTGCTTTATCATGTACTCGAAAGTGCGAACCCTGCGGCCGCCGGGGTAGCCCGAATAACTCTGGTAAGTCTTGGTCTGCGCCTTCTTTCCGGTCAGGCGGACCTTGTCCGCGTTGACTATTACCACGAAGTCTCCGCAGTCAACATGCCGCGTGTATATAGGCTTGTTCTTGCCCATAAGCAGTTTAGCCGTCGCTACGGCTAACTTGCCCAGTATCTGGTCCGTCGCATCTATGACGTACCATTTCCTCTCAATACTTTCCTTTTTCGCCATGTAGGTCCGCATATCTCGTCTCTTCCACTCAAGCGAAGCTCCCTATTATGGGAAGGAATCAGCAGATGTCAACCACTTTTTCCTTCTGACACCTTAAATCGTCGCAAGATGCGTGGTTATTCCTTATTTCCGCGTTTCCACCACTTTATCCACTGTTCCCCTGAAGAGCCGAAAGATTTGCCGGTAAGGTAGGAAAGTGAGCCCATAATTGCGCGCGCGCTGTCGCCCTGCAGCTTCTCAAGGCTCGGGACAAGAAGGTCTATTGCCTGTTTTTTCTCCTCGTTGTTGAGGAAGAAGGCGGAGTAAAACACGACTTTCAGGGCCGCCCTGATGCTCTTAATGGCAAGCTCGCCGGGCGATGGCCGCCCAAGCAGGTGCGAGGCAGCCTCTTCCAGGTGGGCAAAGGCGTTGCCTGACAGGTTCAGATGCTCTTTCGGCATTACCCATATTTCAAGCTCGCCGGTCGGGAGGAAGCGGGAAAACTCCTCCTCGCCTGTAATTATTTCCGCCGGGCGAAGTGAAGCCTTGAACACGTAGCGGCACACAGAATCGCCGGCCCTGGCGCGGCGTGGGGGCTCTATTTCGAAGCTCTTCTCCCAGATTTCATCTTTTCTAAGAGCTATGGGGGCGTCCTGCTTGACTACCGTTTGAGTCCGCTGCATGCGTCTTGAGCCGAGGAACTCGTACTCGTAAGCTTTCTTGACCAGAATGCCGAAGTTTCGCGCTTTTTCATCAGTGTGCGGAAAAACAATTTCCTCCTCAGATATGTTTTTCGCCCTCAGTTTCAGCTCTATCTTCTCGCCAAAGGCATAGATATTCTTCGGCGAGTACAGATACACCCTGACAACGTCCTGCTGCAGGAGCGCCTCGCTGGCCCTGGTGCGCAGCCGTTTCAGCTCTCGCACGTGGTGGGTCTTCGGGTGCACAATCAGAATCGCGTCTATCAGGCTTATCGCATACTGGTAATTGTGTTTCCCCATGTGTTTCTTGACTTCTTCAATCTTGAGGGAAAAGAACTTCTCAACTGCCGCCTTCTCAGACTCGCTTAGCTGCGCTCGCGCAGTCTTGGGTTCTTGTTCCTGTGCTGTCCCGTGAATCGCGCATACGGCGAGTGCAATACCTGCAATTGACGCTATAAGGAGCAGAGACCTCATATTCCCCAACCTCTAAGGAGTTTGCCAGGCTCATATTATCCTGCAGCAGCAGCTTCGTCAACTGACTTCTGGATACTCACCCGCAGGATTTGGCAAAACACGCGGAGCTCCTTGTCCGCCTATTTCCGCCCGGTTTGGCCTTGGAGGCTGTGTGCTGCTATGCCCAGGCGGGCGTGCATGAGCTTCACCTTCAGCAGGAGCAGCAGACCCAGCAGGGCGCAGAACACAAGGTAGAAAACAAGTGCTACAAGAGGAATGCTTTTCTGCGTTTTTACAGCCGTGGGCAGTATGGAAACAATTACCGCAACGGGGTTGAGAACCCGGACATACCCCGCCTTGGGTGCGCCGGTCGCGATTTCCACAAGCGCCGGCGTGATAATCAGCATAAGCACCACAAGCGCTGCTATCGGCCGGCCGAGACGGCGCAAGAACAGGGTCATTAGCTGCACCAGGATGCTGTAAAGGTAAATCGCAATAAGGACGAAGAAGAAACCTACAAGAATGTCTGTCAGCGGGACCTTCCCCTCCAGCACGCCGGTCAGGTGCGGCACGTGCGGCGACGCCTTGATAAAGACTGTGAAGTAAATAATCACGCTCACCGCAAAAAGAATAAGCAGGTTCGGCAGGAACATGGCGTTCTCTCCAAACCATGTATGCCATACACCCTTGGCGCCCCGGTGCTTGCTCGTGGCGTAAGATATGCCGGAAGGTGTGAGCAGGAACGAGAGAACAAGGAGCATAAGAAGAACCGCGGTGAGGTAGATTGCGGTATTCTCGAAGAAAAACTGGGTCTTTTCCATCACGCTGCCCGCCGCCGGGTGGGTCCGCCCGGCAAGCAGCCCTGCAACCACCGTGCAGAAAACCGCCGTGAAGACAACTGCCTGCAGCTTCGAAAGGTACGCCCCCTGCACGTTCCTTATCTTCCTTGCAGCACCGTTCAGCGCCCAGAGCCCGAAAAACACATACACCACCGCAATTGCGAAAAGCTCGCTGAAGTAAGCGCGGAAAAACCCGAACTGCGCCAGGCTCGCTATGCCCTTGCGCGCATAAACAAGGTAAAACGGGCTTACCACCGACAGCGCCCGGTAGCTGCCCGAACCATGGTACAGAAGCGGGGCTGCGCTCAGCGCGCCGACAACGACCAGCGCGGCCACCACCGCAGATGCGAAGCTGCCCGACATGCTTGAGAAAAGCAGCGCCAGGGACTGGAAGAAGAACGCGGCGCTAAAGAGCAGAAGGTAGGAGTAGCCGAAAGTCTCCCACCCGATGCCGCCCCCGAGCACGCAAATCAGCATAAACGGCAAAGTACACAGAATAAGGAAATATGCGAAAAGCGCGCTGCCTA
>CAYWBA010000315.1:0-4155 GCA_964455955.1 uncultured Planctomycetota bacterium
TTCGACAAGGGCACCAAGACCTTCTCCGCCTGCGTCAATTGATGCTTGCAGGCGCGCGACAGTCATCTCAATCTCAGCCCTGGAGTCTTCGGGCCGGGCAGGTGGTGGAAGCTGGCTCTGCACAAGAAACATCGCTTTCTCGTATTCGGCAGCCGGTACCACGACATGGAACACTCTGCCGGGCGTGAAAGTAAGTCCCGCCTCTTTCGTGTCAATCGAGTCAACGCGTGCTGTTATCTCTTGAAGCTGCAACATATCTGCTATCTGCGCAGCTTCGTCCGGGTTGCCCGTAACCGTAACGACAGATTCATAAGGCTCCTGGAGCTCTTCAACCTTTCTCTTCGCTTCTTCAAGCTCTTCAGAAGTAACCAGCTTCACAAAGCAGTCGCCGCATTCCTCGATATCCGCTTCGTACTCGGCACCGCATCTGGGGCAGTATTTGTATTGGCGCACTACCCAATCCCCAGTTTCCAGAGGAGCCTGTGGCGGCCGACATGCCGCCTGTACTTTTTCACCACCCTGCGCGGCTCGATGTCAAGCGGCTCGCCACAGCGCAGGTACTCAATCAAGAAGAGAAAGCAGTCCCGTCCGGTTATAATCGAGTCTGTGCCTGTTTTCTCGAGAGACCGCCCGAGACGAAGCAGGTTGGCCACCCGGTGGGGCAGCTTGAGCTGCGCCTGTATGCTTGCGCGGTCGAGGTCCAGAATGTACACAGCCCCGCCCGGCCCGAGCAGCAGGTTTTTTATGTGGATGTCTGCATGATATACGCCTGCATCATGCATCTTGCGGACCTGCTCGGCGGCTGTGCGAAGGAACTCTCTCTTGCGCCGGGGGTCGGCCATTTGCTCTTTGCCGGCACGGGAGCTCAGGTGTAGGAGCAAGTCCCTGCCGCCCTCGACCATGCGTGTGACAATGTGTCCGCGGCAGAAGCCGAAGGGGGCGAACCGGACCAAGAGGCCCAGCACTTCAGGCGTGTTGACGCCACGGGCGCGCAGGTGTTCGGAGACGCGAACCTCGCTGGCGAACCGCCCGGCGCCGAAAAACCTGTCGCCTGTTAGGCTGCGAAGCAGGCCGCCGTGAGCGTAGTGCCTTGCGACCGCCTTGCCACCCCCCGGAAGGTCGATGACGGCGTGCGAACGCCTCCCTTCAACCGAGCTGCCGGATTGCTGCCCCCCGGTGAGCAGGCCCAGGACCGAGCCCGAAGCGAGCAGGTCCGAGAGCGGCCCGCGGGTGAGAAGCAGGCAGTTTCCCGCCCTGCGTGTCTGGAAGCCCGGCATTTCGATATCCAAGGTTCACACTCCTGCACAGACCCGGCTACATGAACGGGCAGGCCGGATTTGACGGGAACAGAACAAGCGCGGTCACGCAATAGAGACATGCAGCGACAATTCCCGTTGCGGCCTCGGCACCGCCCCTAACAGATTTGTGGTAGAGAACTCGCAGCCCACCCGCGACACCGAGCACAAGGGCGAACAGCTCACCTGCCAGAAACGCGACAAAGCCGGCCTTAAGAAGGCAGGTTGCCAGCGGCATTGCCGAGCTGAGCGCGAGGCGGTGTGCGAGGAGCCCGCAGCCTGCCATGTACAGTGCGCACACGCTTGCCACAACAGGAGAAGCAAGTGACAGGTTATCAACTCTTTTGTCAGCAGACAACGCGCGTTCCTTAACAGAATGGTTGCAGGGCTGGGCAGGCTGTAAGCCGGATTCTGTGCCCATTTCGGGGCGGCGGCCATGCACCTGGGACAGCGGTTGCCCGCTGCCTCAAGCGGCCTACCTGGGAACAGCGCCATAAGGCACCGGGGCGGGCCACCCCGAATTCCCTGTTTGGCCTTGCTCCGGGTGGGGTTTACCGAGCCGGGCTGGTTACCCAACCCGCTGGTGAGCTCTTACCTCACCTTTTCACCCTTACCCCTCTCGGGGCGGTATATTTTCTGTGGCACTTTCCCTACGCTTTCGCGCGGCGGAATTTCTCCGTCACCCTGCCCTGTGGAGCCCGGACTTTCCTCCCCACGCACCTGCGTGAGGCGGCCGCCCACCTGCCGCCCTGCAACAACAAACTCTTAGCGTCCCCATGCCGGCAAGGTCTTCAACCATCTTTTCAACGCCTTCTGATACTGGAGCATCGCCTGTTTCTGGTCGTGCGACGCGCTGGTGCCGTACTCCTCGCCCGTGGATTCTGGCGCGAAGAAGTACGGCCTCCTGGCAATGGTCTCGTGGAGGTAGACGTAGACCTTGTCGAGCTCCATAAGTATGAAATCTTCGTACTCCGGGTATTCTTCCCACGCGAGGTAAAGCTGGTCAGCCGACTCCTTAAAGAGGTTTATAGCTGTGGTAAGTTCTTCAATTATTACGTCGCGGTTAGAAGTTTTGTGCGCGTTACGGCAATGCCCCAGCCCCGCTTCACATAATTCTCCTGCGCGCGCAATTTCCCCTATTTCGCCCAGCCTTGCGCCCCATTCGCCGTAGGAAAGGATGCTCGGCGGCTTCTTGTCCAGCGGCGCCGCGGCGCAGCCCGCGCAAATCGAAGCAACAAATCCAAGTACCAGTATCGTTGCGAAACGCATGGGGTTCTCCTTTACATTCCCTGCACTTTCATCCCTACATCACTCATATAGACGCCTCGGGAAACGATTTCAAGCAAAAAAAATTTTCAAGAAAGGTCTGTTTGGAAGATTTGCAATCCTGTAGTGTATAATATCTACGGAGGGGCAAAACGAAGGTTGCACGAGACAGGATTGGATACTATAGAGAATAGACACGCAGGAAGGAGGGTTCCATGCGAAAGTGGGTCATGATGGCGCTGTGCGTGGCGGTGGGGTTGGCCTTGGCCACGGCGGCGTTTGGCAAGCTCAGCGACGACCAATTTAAGGAGCTGAAGCGTAAGATAAACTCTAATGTCAAGAAAAACCCCAAGGAGGCCTGTGCCGACATTCTGGCAATCGCCAAGGATGATTCGGCCCGGGCTGTGGAGTTTCTTGTCGGCATCCACAGGCGGGCGCTCGACGACGGAGATTTGGTCCAGGCGCTTGAGCAGGCTTTCACCTCGATGGGTTCCGACGAGGCGCGGGCAGAGATGATCAGAAAAGTGTCAAAGGCGGCAGATTACCGTATAAGGATACTGCTCATCGATGCCCTCAGTAATTTCCGCGGCCTGGATGTCGAGAGCGCGCTGGTTAAGTGCATCAGTGACCGCAACGATAAGGTTGTACTGGCCGCACTGCGGGTGCTGGGCGGTAAGGGTTCGACCGCCTCTATCGAGCCGCTGATACAGAAGATGGAAGAACTGGCCAAGAAGAACGAGTCAGGCACAAGGGTTTACAACGACATTCGCATCGCCCTTGAGAAAATAACCGGAAAAGAGAATCTCACAGAAGCGCAGGACTGGCGAAACTGGTACGATGCCAACAGGGAGAAAATAGAACGCGGTGAAATAGCATCCGGGCAGAGTTCCAGGCCGCCGTCCGGGGAGTTCAAAACAGCCTCGTTCTTCGGCAGCAAAATAGACTCGCGCAGGATAGTGTTTGTAATAGATGTTTCAGGTTCGATGAAGATATCCGACCCCCCGCCGGAATACTGGGTACCGGACAAGGAGATTGGCAAGGGCGGGACAACCATTGACGAGGATGAAGAAACCCTCAGAAAAAAGAGGGAAAAGGAACGCGAGAAGATGAAGGACCCCAAGGTCTGGGGTGAGAAACGCAAGAGAATTGTCCGTACCAAGAAGGAGTTAATCAAGGTTCTCAAGAGCCTGGAGAAAACTGTAAAATTTAACATCATAGCGTTCTCGGACGTGATAAAACCTTTCGCCAAGGGCCTTCAGAAGGCGACATCCGCCACCTGCACGAAAGCGGTAAAATGGGTGGAAAAGCTCTCCGCCGAAGGCCTTACGAGTACGGACGAGGCAATACAGGAGGCTTTCAAGGACAAGGATGCGGATACAATTATCCTTCTCTCAGATGGTGCGCCCACGCATATGGGAGGGGAAGCAAAACCTGCGTGGGGCGGACATCAGGACTCCATGGACATAATTAATGCTATCTTTAAGTGGGTCCAGAAGGAAAACAAGTTCCGCAAGATAACAATTCACTGCCTGGGGTTCAGGGGCGCCAACTTCGAGTTTATGGAGCGCCTCGCGAAGGAGAATAACGGCAAGTT
>CAYWBA010000316.1:0-2579 GCA_964455955.1 uncultured Planctomycetota bacterium
CTTTTCACTCTTCTGCATGTCGTCCCACAAGGTGTTTTTGGACACCTGTTCTTCTGTGGTTAGCTCTTTTCCCCCAGCTTCTTGCGCTGCAAGCGGCTCTTTGAATTTCGTCAGGACAATCTTGGCGCCTTCCTGCTCGTACTCTATTTTGTCAACGCACTTGAGCATGAGCCTGATGCCCAGCCCCCCCATGCCGCCGGCCATGTACCGTTCACGGGCGGCGGTAAGCGCATCCTGCTCTAAGCTTTTCTCAAGGATGCTGGCGTAGTCGAAGCCCTGCCCCTCGTCAACAACCGCAAGGTTCAGCCTGTCCGGAAGGCTCATAAAGAACAGGCGTATCTTCTTTGAGACATCGCCTATGTTCCCGTGCCGCTTGGCATTGTCCATAGCCTCGTAAAGCGCGGTCAGCACATTCACGTTGTTATCTTCCGGCAGGCCGACGTGCTCGAGGTATGAACGGCTGATGTTGTAAGCCAGGTCAATCATCTCGGCAGTGCTTGGAAGCACCATGCCCAGCTCGCTGCGATTGGCTATCGTGGCAACCTGCTCCCGGGGCATGTCTGTCGTCTCGAGCACGAAGATGTTTTCATCAGCGACGTGCACAACCTCTTTCTGGTAGGTCATAATCACGCCGCCGATATCTATAACGTCTCCATCGTTAAGCTCAACCTCGGTGATACGCTGGCCGTTGACTTTTGTGCCGTTGGAAGAGCCCAGGTCAACTATGTTCACCCTGTCTTCTATGACAATGAATTGGGCGTGGTTGCGCGAAATGGGCTTGGCGAGAAGCTGGATGTGGTTCTTCGGGTCGCGCCCGACCGTCATCCCGTTGCGAACCTTAAAAACCTTCTCCAGCGAGTCTGTTACGCGTACATTGATGCGGGCCATGCTTCCAACCCCAGCTTCAAGTCCTAAGACGCTTTGGCACTCCCACCGGCGGAACTCGCGGCAGGCTTGGGTGGCTTGAATTCACGCCGCCTTACCTTCGAGTTCACCGTGTATTTCACCCTTGTTTTCGTCCTTTCCCGGCTGTGCGGATTTATCTCTATCATCCTGCGGGGAAACAGGACTTTGTGATACGACCTGTAACGCCGCAGGAAACGCACCATCTTGCGCTTGGATTCCTTGCCGTGAGAGCACTCGAATCTCACAGGCAAGCCTGTTTTCCTGCTGAAATAAAGCTGGAACACCCATTCGTCGGGATAGGTTATCCTGAGCATGTCGGTACTTAACTTGACAAGGCCTTCACCCTCAACCAGCTCCACGGTGCGGGTGCCGACCAGCTTTATCTTCGCATCCGACTTGATTAGGCGGTCAAGCAGCAGGGTGTCCACAAAGTGGAGCAGCCACTGTATTGCGAGAGTCTTTTCTTCACCATCGTCAACCGTGTTGCCCGACTCCACAGTATGCCAGGACCTGGCCCCGTCATAACCCATTTTAAGCTGGCCCCAGGGGAAGTTCGACTCCCTCCGTATCTTGTCAGGCGAGCGGTAAAGGATAGTGTCGGAATAAGTCGCGTACTGCGCCTCGATTCTCAGGTCCTGGATGCTCTCAAGACGCCTGCGGCCGCCTGTTTTCTTGATGGCTTTCCGAATGACCTTGACTGCTCTGGGGTCCTTGTCGTTCTCCAACTTGCGGTCCTCACTATCCCGATTGTCCGGATGCTCAATTATAGAAAGCTTCTTTGCGCCGTAAAGTAAAATACCTGTCTTTTGCCTAATTTTGTCCAGTTGCGGCTATTTGTCGTACTTGTAGAACCCCTGCCCCGTCTTCCTGCCAAGCCGGCCCGCGGCAACCATCTTCTTCAGAAGCGGGCACGGCCGGTACTTTGAATCGCCCAGCCCCTCGTGCAGAACGTTCATGATGGACAGGCAGATGTCGAGCCCGATTAGGTCCGCAAGCGCAAGCGGCCCCATCGGGTGGTTCATGCCGAGCTTCATTACGTTGTCAATCGCCTCGGCCTCTGCAACGCCTTCCATAAGGCAGTAGACCGCTTCGTTTATCATCGGCAGCAGGATGCGGTTGGCGACGAACCCGGGATAATCATTAGCCTCCACGGGCGCCTTGCCGATATCTTCAGTCAGCGCCTTGATAAGTTCGGTCGTCTCGTCGCTTGTCGCAAGCCCGCGGATAATCTCGACAAGCTTCATTACCGGCACAGGGTTCATAAAGTGCATCCCGATTACCTTATCAGGCCGGCCCGTCGTCGCCGCTATTTCGGTTATGCTTATCGAGCTTGTGTTTGTCGCAAGTATGCTCTCCGGCGGGCACGCGCTGTCGAGCTTCGTAAATATCTCCGTCTTTACCGCCATGTTCTCAAACACCGCCTCAACCACAAGCTGGCAGTCCTTGCAATCTTCGAGGTTTGTCGAGGTCTTTATCCTCGAAAGCGTCTCTTTCGCCGCCTCCCCGGTAATCTTTTCCTTCTTCACCATGCGGGCGAGGTTCTTCTCGATAGCTGCTACAGCTTTCTTGAGGAATTCGTCCTTGACATCTACGAGCACCACCTCGCGTCCCGATGCGGCAAATACCTGAGCAATCCCGTTGCCCATAGCCCCGCCGCCGACTACACCGACCTT
>CAYWBA010000316.1:2589-4145 GCA_964455955.1 uncultured Planctomycetota bacterium
CCCAACCTGCATGCCTCACCTCCAGTTGCAATTGATTTCTGGTTAACCAGGAAACCATTACTATATCAGAAACACCGCCCTGCGTCAAGCGTAGCAAAATTTGTATCATCCCCGGTTCTCGCAGATGAAAATAACCTCGTTTTACCCTGCTTAGCTCGCATTTCCATCTGTAAACACGTCTGTAAATAGCTTGTGTGGGGGGTAGATGTCGTAACCTGCTTTTAACATAAGGACTTACAACAGCAGGCAATTCAAAACAGGCGAGCCTGTTTACAGATTTCGCGGGGGTCTCTGTTACATTTGCGTACTCTGGTGTGTGATGGAGATGGACGCAACCTCTTGCTACGTAAGAAGGTTGCGTCGAATCGCGAAGTGTGGGTACGTGTAACATCTTATTTGGCACCGACTTGGGACGAATTTCACCACGGATGAACCTTTAGCCAATTTCAAAATCCAAAAGTTTGTCATTTGAGCTTTGGGCTTCATTTGGCATTTGGGCTTTGACATTTGAGCTTTCCCTGCGTCTATTGCCTTTTCTAATGTAGACGTAAAAAGGGACTCATTCTTGCGCTGAATCTGAAAGATTTTCGAGAATTCTTCGGGATTCCGTTGCGTCTACTTATCCCCGTCTCTGCCCTTCGACAGCACTTTGAGGTCGAAGAAGACGAAGAAAGCGAGGAGCACAGCCCCGAGTATCGCCAGACACTTCCCGATCCATATCCATACCACATAGTCGAGTGTATCCACGGCGGTAATCGAGAATCCGCCACCATCAAGATCCTGAATTATTGTGTACCCGCCTCCAAAGGGGAAACGAATAAGCAAAATTCCTGCGAGGACTACGAGTATAGAAGCAGCCTGATGAATAACGATAGGACGCCAAGGCTTTCGGCCCCCACGTGTCTCCCAGCCGACCTTACTTACTGCTGTAATAATCCCCCAACCTACGAGCAGTTTGAGCAAGAAATACGAAGGAATCCATCCTATACCCATACTCCAAAGGCGGGAAATAACGCACCATATGGCTGTTGCCAGGAATATCAATCCAACTACTCTGAAAGGAGTCAGCTTTAACTTCATTGCGCCTCCTCAGGTCTTCTCGGACAAATCGGGGGCGAAGCGTATAATCAATCCGGGGGCACCCATAACCACTGCAATTATACACGTTAGAGGCGGGGCGGGCAAGGTTCGTTTCCGCTAATCATTCCACAGCCTTACAACCTGCGCACACCCTGAGGCACGAAACTTGATATTGCATTATTGCGCAATAATGCAATATCAATGTCTTGTAACTGTAGCGTGGGGGGTTGCGGCAAAGCCGCGCCACTGCTCGTATTCAGGCCACCTGACTCGCATAACATGCTGCAGGCCACACATTCTATATTGCATGTTGGTGCAACATGTAATATAGACATCCTGGAACTGTGGGGCGAGTTTGGGGAAATTCCATTCCGCGTTGCGGCGGCGCGGGTAAATACCCGGCAGGATTACCCCCGCGCTGAAGCACGGGGCTTCATTCCGGGGGTGTAAAACCCCCGGCTTGTTTCCGGAACATG
>CAYWBA010000317.1:0-4132 GCA_964455955.1 uncultured Planctomycetota bacterium
GTAAATAGATGTCGTAAGTCGTTGGTACGTAAGGAACTCTATTTACAGACGGTTTACAGGTGGAAATATTGGGCTGTTATTACGCAAGCGGGGCACGATGTAGCTGTCGTTTCGCGGGCTTGGGGCCGTTTTACCTTGACAGGTAAGGGTTTAGGGTGTATAATAACACTTAGTGCTTGAAGGTTTTATGGCGGAAGGATGCTATGAGAATGAGCATCGACAAAGCGCTTTCCCGGGTGTTGAACTGGGTTGTGTCTTCGGATAACCTCGATTCTCTTATCAACAAGGCGTGCAGGGAGTTGACCGCTGTCGAGGGGTTTGAAAGGGTAAGCATAGCACTTTTTGACAGCGAGCATAATTATTTTATTGAGAGAGAGGTTTGTGAGTCCAGGGACGGGAAGACAAGCTGCGACATTTCCGAGAAAAGGCATATCCCGTACTCTGAGGAAAATCTGCTTGGCCAGGCCATAATACACTCTTTGCCGTACGCCCATGTTGAATCTGATGACCCTCCGATGTCGGAGGTAGTTGTCCCGCTGTCATCACGCGACAACCTGATAGGCGTGCTTTCCATTACCAGCGGCCGGAAGGGCTTCTTCAAAGAGGATGCGTTGGAAAAGCTGACTGACTACGGCCGTGTTCTTTCCGTCGCGATTGAGAACCGCATTCTGTCTTCTTCAGGCCATGATTTCTGTGACCAGGACACCCTGACGGGTCTTTATACGCAGCGGTACTTTCAGTCACGCATAGCGCAGGAAATCAATCGCGTTGACCGTTTTGGCAGCCGCTTCAGCCTCGCGATTCTTGAGATTGATAACTTTGCGGCGTTCAGAAAGGAGCACGGCCACCAGGTAACCAGTGCTACGTTGAAGGAGATTTCCAGGAGGATGACGGAAGACCTGCGCGATGTGGATGTTGCCGCCCGTTACGGGGAGAAGGAGTTTGCCGTGCTGCTGCCCGAGGCTGACCAGGAGCGGGCGTTGCACGTAGCCGTGCGTCTTCAGGAAATAGTGCGAAAAACCACCCTGCCGGGTTCGGAGAATCAAAGTGCGCAGCTTACCGCAAGCGTTGGCATGGCGGTCTACCCCAACGACAGTTCTTTCAGGGATGGCCTGCTTGAGGCGGCGGATATGGCGCTTGCGAGGGCGAAGCAAGGCGGCAAGGACCAGTTTTATACCTATGGCGACCTCGCAAAGGAGCAGGGAATTCTCAACAAAGATTAGTATCACTCGCCGCAGGGGTTGAATTCACTTCCCACAACAATTCGAGATTGTTTTGAACCGGCATACCGAAATGGTAGTATTTACATTAGAGGATAGTTCTTTGTGCCCGCAGTATATCCGGTTAGGGAGGCAAAAGGTTGAGAACTTCTGTTATTTTCCTGTTTGTAGTTTTGTTTGCGGCAGCAAGCTGCACCTCTAACTACATTTTCGTGGGGCATACAAAACTGACAGAGAAGGAGCTGCGAAGGCTCCTTGAGGTTGTGCCTGATTCGGTACGCCTGGTGAGTGCTCACGAGAGCGAGAGCTTAATAAAAGAATCCCCCTCAACATACTCAAGAATGGTTGTTGTTACTGATGGAAGAGTCAGGATTGCCGGGAGGCCTTACGAAAATCAGAGCCCCATAGTAATAGATATTTCCCGGAAGGAGCCTTTCGCACCCGGCGAATCAAAGGAAATCGGGACCGACTACTTTGTATACCTGGTGCCCGCTCCTGTAGGAAGGAACTTCCATGCCATCATCTCGAAACATCACCCGGACTGGACAGGCTACTTCTCTGCGGGCAATGGGAAAAAGCCAAGAGGATACTCATCCAGGACATGGAAACTGCTTGGCTACTTCCATATAGGGCCACAGGGCGGGATACTGCGCAATTCTGTTGTCACGAACGGAAACCTGAATGACCCTGAGCCGGGCGTTCCGCTTCCCGGCATGGTGAAGGTAGGGGGTTTTGCGATAGACATATACGAGAGCTCGGAACTCAACGGCCGCTGCATCTCGGCGTTCGGGCGCACGCCCCTAACCGGCCTGACCTGCGACGAGGCGCGCCTGATGGCCAGCTTGAGCGGGAAGAGGCTTCCGAGCAGCAGGCAGTGGCTGCAGGCTGTTGACCCGGAGACTTTCCCCCAGGTGCTCAGTTCGAAACCTGTTGAAGAGGAAGGGCCTCAAAACTGCTGGTCCTCACAGATTGCTGTTGCAGGCCATTTCGCCCTCAACAGTCCCGGCAACATAGCCTCAAGCGGCTGCGTGGACATGGTTGGCAACGTATGGGAATGGTGCGACGAGCTGCTGGATTTTGTTATGATAGAAGAGTTGCCTACAGCGGCGCAGGGCTACATTTCGGAAGCCGTGACATTTATGGGAATTCCTTACTGGCCGTCAGTTACCTCAGTGGAGAGGGCGGCGGAAAGTCTCGGCTACTTCTATTTTGACCCCACATTGAGCCAGGGGACGATAGCGCGTGGCGGGGCTTTTGATGACGGTGACAAGGCCGGGCCTGTCTCCCTTCTTCTCAACCTTGGCAGGCAGGGGTCGTCGGAAAAGGTCGGGTTACGCTGCGTCAGGTAGGATTTGCAGGTTAAACAGAAGCTTTCAGACCGCCTTCATTACTTCCCGGAGCGCCGTTTCTTGCTCTCCTCGAAAACTACAAAATCTACCGCGGCATTGCAGGTGGGAATAGGCTGGTCGTAGTCAAATCTTGACAACTTAAGGTGGGTTATAAAAACATCGCTTCTGCCATGCTGCACATTGTAAAGGTATCGCACAACCTGCTCCATGGTCACGCTGTCAAGCTTCAAGTTCGTCTTGGTTTCGAGATAGTCGTGGCGGTCTTTTGGGCTTGTGCTGCTGTTTTTGGGCTTTATTCCGTGTGATTTGGCCTTTCTTCGAATGTAGTCGGCGAGTTCTATCCCGGTTGTCTTGTTGGCTGCGGAAGGCTCGAACCCCCAGAACGGCTTGTTTTCAGGACTTTCCGTAACCTTTTTCATATATTCCAAAGCCCTGTTTTCTGTCTGCAACATACCCTCGTATTGTTTCTGGCTGTGATAGAGATATGCCGCGCCAATACCGAACCCGAGTGCAGAAAGTCCCATCAGAACTATGAAGAGTTTTACAAGGTCGGTCTTTTCCGAACGGGAGCTTTTCTCCATTGAGTTACCTCACTTTGCTTCCTTTATGCTGAACCTGTATGTATAGACAATTTCACCTTTTTTATCATCCCAACTGTCGCTTTTCCATTTGAGATACTTTGAACGTGCTTCGATTTCTTTTTTGATGAGTTCGCCTTCAAGCCTGCTTGTTACAACTCCCACTATGCGGACCGTGTTCTGGTCTATTGTGCATTCGAGCAGCTTGAAAAAGAAGGACTTTGGCTCTGGAGATTTAATCTTGGCTCTTGCTACTGACTCTCCGAAGTCCTTGAAGATATCGAGTGCTGATATGACCTTGGGCACTTTTTCACTTATGCGGCCGGATTTTCGCTTTTCGAGAGCATCCTTGAATGATTTCAGTATGGAATGCGTGTCGTATCCTTTTAACTGCTCGCCGGGAAGAAGAGTAACAAAAGTTTCCTTAGCCTTCTTGCGGATTGTCTCGAGGGTGAACCTGTCCTGCGACATGCGCAGGTTAAGAGAGTAGGCAAGGAAGAATGCTATGAAGAATGCAATACATGCCGCGCAGGAAAGGCCTGCCTTGAGCTGGCTGAAAGCCCTGTGCAAGATGAATTCTTCTTTCCGGAAGTCAATAGCCACATTGTCTATGCCAAGGCCCTTCAGTGCAGCGCCGAGTGCGCATGCGCCCGCAGACTGGAGTTCCTGCACCTTTTCCTGTTCCAAATCGTGGAATATCTTCTCGGTCTGGAGGCGCTCCACGCCAATGCCGAGCGCTTTACCTAACGCGGATACCAGTTCCTCGTTGCACACAGGTCCGGTAACGTAGGTAACGGATACGGGAGATGCAAGGGAACACGAGGCTTCCGTGCGCTTGACTTCCCGGGCCAGCTTGGCGACAGCTTTTTCTGAAGGATGGTTCCCCTCGAAGGGTACTATAAAAGTCCTTGCCCTGCGCAGGCGGCCGTTTTCTACAAGGGCAAGCCTGGTAAGGCCTTGTGAAACATCCAGCAACACAGATGTG
>CAYWBA010000318.1:0-4087 GCA_964455955.1 uncultured Planctomycetota bacterium
GAGGTAGAAAGGCCGGTGACATTAAGAAGAGGTTGATCGAAGCTGCGGGCGAGCTTTTTGCAGAGAAGGGGTTCAAGGGGACAACGGTCAGAGATATCTGCAAACGCGCAGACGCAAACTTAGTCGCCGTGAATTACCATTTCAAGGGCAAGGACCATCTCTTCGAAAAGGTCATTGGCCATGTTATCGAAACCGGCTGGTCGAAATATCCCGTGGGTTATGGAATCAACGAGGCAAAGACCGGTGAGGACAAGCTCAGGGCATTTATCAGAATCTTTCTTCTGCGTATATTCGATCCCGAGCGTCCAGCTTGGCATGGCAGGTTAATGCGACGCGAGATACTGCTCATCGGCCCCAAGGCAATCAAGTATATCAAGAAATACATGGTCAAGAATGACGAACTCCTCGTGGCCATAATGAGGGAATTGCTCGGACCGAAAGCAAAACCTGAATTAGTGCGCTTGTGCTGCGCCTCTGTCATAGGGCAAATGCTTATTTTAGTTCATCCCAAGCCCGACAAAAAGCATCCCTTTGACTTCAAGCCAACGACTATCAAAGAGATCGAAGAGATAGCCCGCCATATCGCGGATTTCTCGCTCGCAGGGATAAGAGGCATCAAGCAGAAACTGCCGCGCCAGGGAAGGAAAGGGAAGAAATGAAACTCGTCAAAGTCTCCTGCTGTCTTATGTTTGCTTCAGTACTGCTATGTGCCGAGGCTTCGTGCAGCTTCGTACCTCCTGTTCCTGACGAACTGGCCAACATGGAAATGCCGCAGAACTTCTCAGCCTCAGGAGAGATTCAGATTCCGGAGAAGTGGTGGGAGGCCTTCGGCGACGAGACGCTGAATGCGCTCGTCGAGCAGGCTTTGTCCGATAACCTCGATGTCCTTACAACCTGGGACCGTCTTGACCAGGCGAGGGCCATAGCTGAAAGTGCAGGTGCAGGAGCATGGCCAAGCGTTAGCGGCGATGCCTCATCTTCACACTCTGACCCGAAGAACACGATGAGTTCAGCCACCACAATTTCCATTTCGGCAAGCTACGAAGTGGACCTGTGGGGTCGCGTCAGCTCCGCACGCGGGGCTGCGGAAACGGATTTCCGGGCAAGCCACGAGGACTTGAGGACTGTGGCAATAAGCATATCAACAAGCATAGCCCAGAACTGGTATGAACTTGTCCAGCTTCGCGGCAAGCTCAGCCTGCTTTCCGAACAGGCGTATGTGAACAAGCAGTACCTTGAGCTTGTGGAACTGCGTTTCAAGCAGGGGCAGACAGCGATTGCAGATGTTCTCCAGCAGCGACAGCAGTTGGCTTCGACTGAAAGCGAAACAGCTCTGACAAAGATGCGCCTTGAGCTTGTCGAACACACACTTGCCGTACTTCTCGGAAAACCTCCCAAGACAGAGATTCCAAGCACTGCGGTGAAATTGCCGGACCTTCCTCCCATGCCTGATACAGGTCTGCCTTCGGAGCTGCTCAAGTCGCGTCCAGACGTGCAGGCAGCCTATCTAAGGGTTGTATCCGCTAACTTCCGGGTAGGTGAAGCTATTGCAAACCGGTTCCCAAGCTTCAGCATAAGAGCAGGCACCTCGGGCGCTGGCGGCATGTTCAAAACGGTTTTCAGCGACTGGATAGGCACAATCGCTGGCAGCCTAATGGGGACTATTTTTGATGCCGGCAGCCGGGCGAGAGAGGTTGACCGAACGGAAGCTGTCACGGCCGAGAGGCTCCACTCATACGCAAAGACTGTACTGCAGGCTTTGAAGCAAGTCGAGGATGCTCTTGTCCAGGAGAAGAGACAGGAAGAATACATGGAAAGCCTTAGACGGCAGGTTGAGTTGGCGAAACAGGCTCTTGAAAGTTCGCGCAAGCGCTATCTTCAGGGTGCGTCAGACTACCTGCCCGTGCTGATGTCACTCCAGTCGCTGCAACGTTTGGAATCAGGACTTCTGGAAGCTAACAAGACAAGTATCTCGTACAGAATAAACCTGTATCGCGCGCTCGGGTGCGGCTGGAAAGTCGAGCGCGCCGCTGGTGAGTCAGAAAAGGCAGAGGTTAAGAATGGAGACTGAAAGATGAAACGGCTGATTGTAATCTCGATGAAGGTGCTTGCTGTGTTGATTGTTCTGGCCGCAGGAGTTGCAGTAGCTGGGATGCTTATTGGAAGCCGGCCACGGCCGAAGATAATCCCGAAAAAGGCATTGGCCACTCTTGTGGAGGTAATGGAAGCCAAGGCTGAACGACAGCAGATCGAGGTGCAGGTGCTGGGAACGGTAATTCCAGCGCAACGACTTGAGCTGACGGCTGAAGCAGCCGGCAGGATTATCGAGATGAATCCGCAACTTGTTCCTGGAGGAATCATCAAGAAAGGCGAGGTCATCGCCCGCATTGACGACCGTGACTACAAGACGGCCCTCAAGCAGCGAGAAGCCCAGGTAGAAGATGTACGCTTCAATCTCAAGCTTGAAGAAGGCAACCAGGCAGTTGCCAAGCGCGAGTGGCAGATGTTTGACCACAACGACGCTTCCGATGCGAACCGCAGCCTGGCGCTCCGGGAGCCCCACCTTGCCCGGCTGAGAGCCAGTCTTGAATCCGCAGAGAGTGCGCTTGCCCAGGCCAGGCTGAACGTCGAGCGCACAGTCGTAAGGGCTCCCTTCAACTGCCTTGTACTGGAGGAGTTTCTGGAAGCGGGACAGGTAGTCAGCCAGCAGACAAGACTCGCCACTCTGGTCGGAACTGACGCTTTCTGGGTGCAGGTGAATATGCCTGTGAGTTACCTCTCCCATATCGAGCTGCCGGACGTGCATGGCGAGAACGGGGCAGGAGTAAAAATCATTTGCCAGGCAGGCACAGACAAAACTGTTGAACGCAACGGGCAGGTCATCCGGCTTCTCGGCAGTGTTGAGACGGCAGGAAAAATGGCACGTCTGCTCATCGAGGTGAAAGACCCCCTTGGCCTTATCTCGGAAGCGAAAGACAGGGAATTGCCACTGCTGCTCAATGCCTTTGTGAAGGTGGAAATCGAAGGCAATGAGATGGAAAAGGTGTTTGTTCTCCCAAGAACCACTCTCCACGAGGGGAACCGCGTGTGGATTATGAATGATAAAAGCCAGCTTGAAATACGGGAAGTCAAGATTGTATGGAGCCGGGAAGGAGATGTCCTCGTAAGAAACGGGTTTGCACCAGGCGAACGCATCATTACAAGCCGGATTGCTGCACCTGTTCCCGGTATGGCTCTGAGGACCAGGCAAGCCAAGGGAGGGGAGTAAAGTCATGTCTGCACAAATTGAGAAAAAGGGTCCCCTTGCCTGGATGGCGAAGAATCCCGTAGCCGCAAATATCCTTATGGCATTTCTTCTGATTGGCGGAATACTGACGACATTCTCCATACGCCAGGAAGTCTTTCCGGCATTCGACATTGATATGGTTGTAATCTCGGTCGCTTACCCGGGAACAAGTCCAAAGGAGGTAGAGGAAGGGATTATTCTGTCTCTCGAAGAGGCTGTTCGTGATATTGAAGGCGTCAAGCGAATATCATCCACAGCCTCCGAAGGAGCGGGCTCCATAACTGTGGAACTTGTCTCGGGTACAGAGAAATCCAGGGCGCTCGCGGATATCAAGAATGCCGTTGACGGTCTGAGGCTTCCCGAGGAGGCGGAGCGCCCGAACGTCAGCCTCATAACTCCTCGCATGGAAGTAATCAGCATCGTGATATATGGGGACATTGACGAGTACGCCCTGCGGTCGCTTGCCGAGAAGGCTCGCGATGACCTCCTGCAAAGGCCCGAAATAACATCTGTTGAAGTATCCGGACTGCCTTCTCTGGAAATATCCATTGAGATTCCTCGTGACACTCTGCGCAAGTACAACCTGACTCTGAGTGAAGTTGCGGCAAAGATACGCGCATCTGCAAGGGACATATCGGCAGGTGGAATCAAGGCTGAAAGCGGGGAAATACTCCTGCGTGTTCAGGAGCGCCGTGACAAGGGTATGGAACTCCAGGACATCCCTGTTGTGACAAATCCCGACGGCAGCGTTGTCCGCCTCGGTGAGATTGCCTCGATTACAGACGGCTTTGCCGACACGGA
>CAYWBA010000319.1:0-4084 GCA_964455955.1 uncultured Planctomycetota bacterium
TTCTCCGAGCTCATAAGAGACACCCTGCAATATTATGAACAACCCAGGCGAACAACCAGCCCGGCCTTCGCAGCCGCTTCAGCGGAGTGGGCCCCGCCTGCCGAAACTGTCCGGCGGGCAGACTAACTGCTGACCGCCGGCTACTGGTTACTTCTACGCTGGTTGCTTCTGGATGCGTAATTATTGCGTCCCCCAACGAGAATGGCAAGCAAAAAGCGCAGAGAGCCCCCTTGTGGCGGGGTTTCGGGTTACGGGAAACTCGCAACTCGTAACTTCTTATCAAATCCCGCCCCTGCATGTCTCTTTGAGTTACACTGTTCTATTTCTACCCACGTTCTCTTTTTCCTTGACACAATTCTCTTAAGTTCTAAAATTTACATCTTTTGCTTTCCGCAACTTGATGTAGAGGTGGCGCAGCCACCGGCCCACGTGGCCGGCAACAAGGCACGGCTGTCAAACGTGCTTGCAGCACAAGGTGGACCTATGTTACTTGAGGGCAAGTCTGCGATAGTCACCGGCGGGTCTCAGGGGATTGGCACGGCGATATCGCTCGAGTTCGCCCGCGAGGGGGCCAATGTGTGTCTCACCTACCGCAGGCACGAGGCCGAGGCGCTCAGAACCGCGGACGAGATACGTGCGATGGGCCCCAAGGCCCTCGCGCTCCGGGCAGATACTGCCGTTTTCGCAGATGCTGAGCGCGTCGTGAGATCCGCGCTCGAGGAGTTTGGGAAGCTCGACATACTTGTCAACAATGCCGGTATGAACTGGGATGGCGTATCCTGGAAGATGAGCGAGGAACAGTGGGACAGGGTAATCGAGGTAAACCTGAAGGGTTACTTCAACTTTACCCGCCAGGTTGCTCCTCTCTTTAAGGAGCAGAAGTCCGGCAGGATTATCAACATCACCTCGATAAACGGCCTGCGGGGGAAGTTCGGCCAGACCAACTATTCGGCCTCCAAGGCGGGAATCATCGGGTTTACCAAGGCCCTCGCCAGGGAGCTCGGCGCCTTCAGCGTCAACGTAAACGCTGTGGCGCCAGGGCTTATCGAGACGGCAATGCTCAAGGAGTCCGAGGCCCGCGACAAGATAATCGAGATGGCAATGAACGAAATCGTGATGAAGCGCGTGGGGCAGCCCGAGGATGTGGCAAATCTCGTCACCTTCCTCGCATCTGAGAAGGCCCGGCACATCACAGGCGAAGTAATCAGGGTTGACGGAGGACAGTATATTTAGGAACGGGGAATGAATAATTTCTAATTCCCAGTTCCACATTTATCGTTTGAGGAGAGAATGGCACTGGAACTTGAAGACATAGTGGTTATCAGCGCGGTCCGGACACCAATGGGCCGGTTTGGCGGAAGCTTGAAGAATGTTCCTGTCCACGACCTGGGCGCGGCCGCAATCCGGGAGGCCCTCCGCCGCGCAGGCATTGCTGGCGAGGATGTTTCCGAGGTCATTTACGGTTCCTGCCGCCAGGCGGGGAATGGACCCAACCCGTCTCGCACCGCAAGCGTGCGCGCAGGCATCCCGACCAGCGTCCCGACAAATACACTCAACATGGCCTGCCCATCAGGCATGAAAAGCGTGCATCTCGCGGCCCAGGCCCTGCGCCTCGGCGAGAGCGAGATAGTTGTTGGCGGTGGCATGGACTCCATGAGTACTATTCCCTATCTCCTTAAGGGCGCGCGGTGGCAAGGGTTCAAGATAGGTCCCAAGACCTTAGAAGACGGGTGGAGCGACTCCATTGACCCGCTTATCGGCTATGGAATGGGCGCAACCGCCGAGAACCTTGTCGAGAAGTACAAGCTTGGCCGCAAGGAAATGGACGAGTTCGCAGCCTCCAGCCACAAGAAGGCTTCCCGCGCCCAGAAAGAAGGGCTCTTCGATGAGGAAATCGTGCCGGTTGAGGTGCCCGCCCGCAGCAAGAAAGAGCCGGGCTTTACGTTCGACAAGGATGAGACCATCCGGCACGAAATAAACATTGAAAAGATGGCCAAGCTCCCGCCTGCCTTCCGCGAGGGCGGCAGCGTGACCGCAGGTAACTCCTGCGGCATGAGCGACGGGGCCTGCGCCGTGGTGGTCACTACCCGCCAGAAGGCGAAAGAAATCGGCGCTGCGCCGCTTTTCAGCATCGTAAGTTATGCCCAGGCAGCCGCGCCGCCGGAGACCATGGGCGAAGGGCCCGGCATTGTTATCCCCATGGCGCTGAAGAATGCGGGGATGGCGCTGACAGATATGGACCTCCTCGAGGTAAACGAGGCCTTCGCCGCACAGATACTCGTTAACGAGCGCATACTGAAATGGGACCGCGAGAAGCTTAACATCCACGGCGGCGCTATCGCACTTGGCCACCCGACCGGCATAAGCGGATGCCGCATCCTCGTAACAGGCTACTACGCGCTAAGGGCGCTGGACAAAGAGTTGCTTATTGCAGGTATCTGTGGTGGTGGCGGCGTGACGAGCGCTATGGTAATAAAACGCGAAAGTTAAGATGGAGGTTCGATATGTCCGAACTCAAGAATCTCAAGTTCGAGAAAGCCGAAGGCATTGCGCGCATCACTTTCGCCCGCCCCAAACACAACGTACTCAACATCGAGATGATGGATGAGTTCTGCGGCGTACTTGAAGGACTGCTCGCCGATGACGGGCTCAAATGCATCGTTATCCTCGGAGATGGGCCAAGCTGGTCCGCAGGCGTTGATGTGGGCGAGCATGCGCCCGAGAAGGTCGAGGATATGATCCGTACCTTCAACCACATTTTCGAGCTCCTGGAGCAGTTCGAGGTGCCCACCGTTGCCGCGGTGCACGGCCGTGCCCTCGGCGGCGGCATGGAGGTCGCCATCGCCTGCGACATTATCATCGCCGCCAAGAGCGCGCTCTTCGGCCAGCCGGACATAAAGCTGGGGTTCCTGCCCCCTTACGCGGCCATCCGCCTGCCGCAGCTCGTCGGGCCGGCCAGGGCCATAGAGATATGCACCACGGGCAAGACTTACAAGGCCAAGGAGTTCCGCAAAATGGGCCTGGTTTCACAGACTGTCGAAGATGACGAGTTCGCAGAGGAGTTGAAGAAACTTATCGATGAGATTAAAGCCAACAGCCCCTTAATCATCCGCCTCAACAAGCGCGCGGTGAAAAAGTTCCAGAGCCTCGGTTTCGCCAAGGCGCTTGAGGGGGTGAGCGACCTCTTCCTGAACACCTTGATGAAAACAGAGGATACCCAGGAGGGGATTAAGAGTTTCTACGAGAAGCGAAAACCTGAATGGAAAAACAAGTAAGCTTTTTTATTTTAGGAGGTTAAGGCGGGGTTAGCAACAGTTGATAAACGAAGCACCACTCAAACAGGGCCCTCTGCTCGAATCTACCATTTTCAGCTTCCAAAACAAATTCTTATCTTTTGCTTGACAAAGGAGCTTTTTGAAAATATAAGTTCAAACGAACGTTCGATTGAAAAAAGGGCTTATATTGGAAACAGGCAAACCGTGGAAGGACAATCCATCGAAATATACAGGGAATTAAGCATCGGCAAGACAGCCCGGTTTGACGAAAAACTGGTGCATTTGTTGACGTGTGCGGCCCGGATTTTTGCCGAACAGGGTTATGAAAAGGCATCCATTCGGCAGGTGGCTCAAGCCGCAGGATTCAGTCTGGCAGGGCTTTACTACTATGTGAGTTGCAAAGAAGAGCTGCTTTTTTTCATTCAGTATCACACATTTGGCGTACTGGCTGAGGAGCTGGCGGGCATACTGAATAAGTCCGCCGCGCCAGAGAGTCATCTCAAAGAGATGGTTTTTAGCCACGTGCGGTATCTGGTGAAACACTTGCCCGAGCTGAAGGTGTGCACTACTGAGCTGGGTTCTTTGCAGGGGGAGTATTACCAACAAGTGTTGAGCCGCAGGCAGCGCTATTTCGAATTGACGCGACAGATATTGAACCGGCTCAGAGAACAGGATCAAGGAGGCAGGGTGGAACCTAACCTGGCTGCACTTTACCTGTTTGGGATGCTGAACTGGATAGTGATGTGGTTCGACCCGAAGCGAAACGACCCGAAGGTACTGTCAAAAAGTCTGGTGGAGCTCTTCTTGGG
>CAYWBA010000320.1:0-4081 GCA_964455955.1 uncultured Planctomycetota bacterium
CCGCCTATTTCGACAAACAGCAGTTGGAAAAGCTGGTGAGAGATGAACTCGCAAAAAGGGCGGAGGCGCTTTTTCGCGAGGTGTTCGAACTCGCCCGCCGACATGCAGTCGAAGTCTCGGTTGACAAACTGAAGAAGACCGAAGGCAACATGCGCATGGTGGCAAACCTCTCCTGCCTGGCGGAGAAAGGACGGAGTGAGGCGCTGAGAGCGTGCTTCAATGACTATTGCTCTGGCAATGGTCTGGTAGCGCGCGTGGTTGGCCCGCTGCCGCCTTACAGCTTTGTATAGGACGGAGTGAATTCAAGATGAATGATGTTGACGCTGCCGAGTTCCCGAAAACTGCGCCCCTGAAGGCGACACTGGTCGATTTGCTGGATCGGGTGTTGGAAAAGGGATTGATCATAGATGCGGATATCATCATTTCGGTCGCGGGTATCCCTTTGCTGGGCGTGAAGCTGCGGGCGGCTCTGGCCGGGATGGAAACAATGCTCAAATACGGCATGCTGACGCAGTGGGATCAGGAAATCCGGGCCCAGGAACGTGCCCGGCGGGCGTACAAACAGGAGGAGCCTCTCCATGCCTGAAGCTATTGGCATAGACCTGGGTACGACATTTTCCGTGGCTGCCATCTACGACGGCGAACGGGTGCAGGTCATTGCGGACGCTGCGGGCGAGCGCTTGCTGCCCTCGGTCGTGGCGGTGGATGCGCGTGGCCGAACGCTTGTGGGCTCACCTGCGCGCGCCCGGGCGGCAGTGAGTCCGGCCAGCGCCGTTTTCTCGATTAAACGTCGGATGGGAACGGTGGATAAAGTGTCTCTGACAGGGCGTGAAATGACACCCCAGGAAGTATCCGCCTGTATCCTGGAAAACATCAAGGCCCGGGTCGCTGTGCGGCTGGGCAGGGAAATCAGTCGCGCCGTTGTTACTGTGCCGGCCTACTTTACTCATACGCAGCGTCGAGTAACCCTCGAGGCGGGGCGGCTGGCGGGGCTGGATGTGCTGCGCATCATTAACGAGCCGACGGCTGCGGCACTTGCTTACGGTCTGGACAGTGAGGGTGTTCAGACAGTATTGGTCTGGGACCTGGGCGGTGGCACCTTCGATGTTTCAATCCTGGAACTCGGCGATGGCCTGTTCGAAGTCAAAGCTGTTAACGGCGACAACCATTTAGGTGGGGATGACTGGGACGAAGTTCTGCTCATGCTGGTGGCAGAACGCTTCCATCGGGAGACGAGCTTCAATGTCCTGGCCGATCCATGTCTCAGGCGGCAGGTTCTGGACGCGGCCGAAAAGGCTAAACGTGACCTTTCCGACCACGCGCAGGCTTCCGTGTCTCTGCCGGTCGCCTCGAGTGAAGCAAGCTGGCATCACGAACTGCGGACGCGCGTGACACGTGCGGAATTTGAGATAGCCACTAGGCACCTTCTGGAGCGGGTCATTGGGCCAACGCGTCAGGCTTTAAGAGACGCTCACCTGGAAGTTGATCAGATAGACAGGGTGATTCTGGTCGGTGGTTCAACGCGCATGCCTGCCGTGCGGGTGCTGGTCCGGGAGTTGTTTCGACGCGAGCCCTACACAGAAATCAATCCCGACGAGGTAGTGGCAATCGGCGCGGCGGTGCAGGCGGGAATGCTGTCCGGGCTGCCCCGCAGGGCGGTCTTGGTGGATGTCATTCCCATGTCGCTGGGAATCAAGACCGAAGGCGGGCTTTTCTCGCGGATTATCCGGCGCAATACCACGATTCCCTGTTCGGCAAGCCAGTTGTTCACAAATGCCGCAGACGGTCAACAGTCAATGCACATCGAGGTGCTTCAGGGAGAACGTGAGATGGCGGGCGGAAACGTTTCCCTGGGCAGCTTCAGTCTGGACCTACCCCCAGTCCCTCGGGGACGCGCGCACGTCGAAGTAACGTTCTTTGTTAATGTCGACGGCGTCGTCCGGGTCGAAGCGGAAGACCTCTATACGGAGAATCGCTCCCGAATAGAGATTCGCAATGACGCCTTGCTGGGAGATGCAGACTTGGATGCGCGGCTTCGTGAGGCTGAGGCGTTCCACGCTGAAGATATGCAGCGGCGCCGTGAAGTTGAGGCACGAGTCCGAGCACAGAACGCGCTGCGCGAAAGTGCTGCCATGTTGGAGGAAACTAACGCCAGCAATGTGGGCTTGCCGGATGAGCGTGTAGCTGAGATACAAGAATCCCGCGCGGCGCTCGATGTGCTGGTTGATGGGGACGATGTCAAGCGCCTGCGGACCGAGACAGATAACGTTGTCGCAGCCATGAAGCGGGCGGTGCCTCGCGGAGGGGACCGACACGAGGCCAGGGTGGGTGGTGGAGGCGGAGCGCTATGACCACATCCAATATCAAATCGCCACTGGAGCGGCAGGCCCGGAGTGGCCGCCCGAGGGCCCGCGATAGGGGCGAGGTGATTCTTGAGACCCGGGCACTATTCAAGACTGTACTGCTTTCTGGCTGGCGGCCGTGTCGGGTATGCCTGACGCCGGACGGGATCACACTGACGCAAGGAGGACGGCTCGTACTGGAAGTGCCTGCCAATCTCATTGTTGGCTCTCATATCAGGCAGATGCGGTCTGTGCTTGGCATAAGAAAGCAGGTCCTGTGCGTTAAATGCCACACAGTGGGCGGCAAGCATAACCCTTCACGCGTTTGGCTGACCGGGCCGGACATACATACTCTGCGTGAAAAGCTGGCGGACCTCGTGGCTGCATCTGCGCTGGACATCGCCGCTATCGAAAAATTGGTTCCCCACCTCGATGCAGACGCTGAGAGCATTATACGATTCCTCTGGGACCGGCGCCACGCAACTATCAGAGAACTGGCTGAGCATGCCCGGATGCCTTCGCACATGGATATTCTCCTCAAGATAAGAGAGGTCATCAATCCGCTCGCCGAGGAGCTTTTTGGCTTCCCGCTGCTCACTTTTGCGTCCGTGCGACATGACCCGTTCACCGGTGAAGACGTTTCCTTCAGTTGGTGGGTCGTGGGGACCGGTGGTAAAAGTGGAGTGCACTGTCCTGAAATTGTGGTGGATACCTTCGATGAGACAGATAACTTCTCGATACTCGCGTGCCTGCCATGTGGGGAAGACGCCGAAGTGAATATATCATTTTCTGAGAGAGAAGTCGAGGTTTCCTCCGGCAAAGACGTCAAACCAATCAGTGTCTCGCTGCCGACGGGAGTGGAACCGGAAAACTGCCGGCAGACTTTTCGCAATGGAATTCTTGAGTTGCGCTGGGACCGCAGGAGCCAGCGGGTCCCGGCTATTGAGAGGGAAGAATGATGCCGGAAAACAAAGCAGACACTATTTCGGAAGCGCGAGAGGAGCTCCGTCGCCTCGCCGTAAGTATTGTTGATGCCTACGAAATGCGCGTTGGGACTATCTCTGGAATGATGAGGGAGGCGTACAAACTGGTCAAGTCTTATGATCGGGACGTGGGAAATGCGCTGTCCATCTTGCGAGATAATATGGCAAAGGGGCAGAGCCTGCGCCGTTGTGACTTCGACAAGATAATCGGCGATGTCACCACCGCCCGCGCCAGTCGCCAACAGCAGGTATCGGAACACCTCAACGCTTTCGCTGAGGAAGAGAAAGAGATGATCATGCGGCTGCGCCGTATCGTTGCCAATGGGAACGCGAGCGACCTCAGCGACCTGCGCAAGATTCATGAAGATATCCTTGTCCGCCAAAAAAGTCGGGAACGACAAGTGATTGGCATTTTGCGGAAGTTCGAGATAGATGAGCATGAATTGCGCACGATGCTCCGGTGGCTGCTGGACAAGGGACAGAAAGCTACTGTTGTGCACCTGCGCAACGTGGTCAAGACATTGAGTGCACGCTGGGGGGCTAAAGAGAGGGAAATATTTGATGTGGTCGAACAATTGGAAAAAGTGCGCAGCGGAATACGCGCTCGCTGGCAGCAAGTAGTAGACGCTTCCACCTGAACCACGGCTCGGAGTTCGAAAAGGCAAGCATGAGAAGTGCCTCATGAAGAGGTGCGAGAAAGCTTGGAAAAGGACTTGAGCTACGGTATGGAGTTTGTTCCATAGTGGCTGGTAATTT
>CAYWBA010000321.1:0-4063 GCA_964455955.1 uncultured Planctomycetota bacterium
ACTCCACGGTTAGATGGTAGTGGCTTGCCACTTTTGAAAATAGCTGTTGCGTTCCATGTATTGTCGAGTGTCGACACAAACAGGAACGTACAATTTCAACAGTAAGGGAGTAGTAGAATTCGCACAAAAAGCTTGTTTTTGCCTGCCCATGACGTAGAGTATTCTTGACAACTGAGTAAAAAGAGGAAAATCCATGAAAAAGGACGTAGTTATAAGGCTACGGGCAAACTTCGAAGGCTCCCGATACGTGGACAGTGACTCAGGGCTTGAATTCTGGTTTGCTCGCGACTTAATGAAAGAGCTTGGCTATAGAAGCTGGCAGAATTTCCGGAAAGTTATTGAAAAGGCAAAGAAAGCATGTAGCAATGCCGGTTATAACTGCGCAGACCATTTTATGCACATCATTAAAATGGTCGAGATTGGCTCTGGAGCACAACGTAATATTGAAAACATTGCCCTTACACGCTATGCGTGCTATCTTATAGCACAAAATGGAGACCCGTCTAAAACCAGAATAGCCTTTGCACAGACCTATTTCGCGCTACAAACGAGACGAGTAGAGCTTCTTGAAGAACGGCTAACCCAGATAGAACGACTGCGGGCACGCAAAAAGCTCACCGCCTCGGAAAAGGTATTGTCCGGGGTAATCTATGAGCGGCTTGGCGACAAACAACAGAGTTTTGCCAAAATAAGAAGCAAAGGCGACAGGGCCCTTTTTGGTGGCTACACAACTCAAGAAATGAAGAACAGACTTGGCGTACCCCAAAGCCGTGCGCTGGCTGATTTCCTCCCGACCATTACAATTAAAGCCAAGGATTTTGCCACGGAAATTACTGCTTTTAAGATTAAACAAGATGACTTGAAGACAGAAGGAGAAATCGCAGATGTGCATGTCAAGAATAACGTTGATGTGCGAAAAGTACTTACAGACCGTAACATAATGCCCGAAGACCTGCCGCCAGATGAAGACCTCAAGAAAATAGAGCGTCGCCTGAAATCAGACACGAAGAAACTTCCCAAGAAATCTAAAAGCTTCAAGAAGCTTACAGAATCAGAGTAGTGTCCAGTCTTGAAATCCAGGGGCGGGCAAGGGAGAACCGCGTTGCGGGCAAAACAACCGCCCCGATAAATGGGGCGGGTTTGGAACATGCCCGCGGGTTGAAACCCGCGGCTTGCATCCGCGGTGAACGGTGCGGGTTGGGGGAATTTGTGTTCCGCGCCGCAGGCGGCGCGGCGAAACCTCCCCGGGTATGAAACCCGGGGCTTGACTATGCGGGGGAGAGGCTTCGGACAAGGAGTGTCAGGGCGTGGTTGACGGGCGCGGGGAGGGAGAGCTTCTGCGCCTCGCGAACGATGGCGCCGCAGATGAAATCTATTTCGGTTCGCTTAGCTTTAAGCACATCCTGCAGCATGCTTGACTTGTTGGCTGCGGTTCTTCCGGCGACATCTTCCACTTTTGCCAGAGGGTCGGGGAACGGGAGTTTTATGCCTTTCTTTTCCGCGACATCCGCAGCTTCTTTGACCGCCATTGCCATGAGGGCGCGGGTCTCTTCCCGCTGGATGAGGGCGCCGTTTCGCACTTTCAGGAGTGCGGTCAGCGGGTTTATGCCGGCGTTGATAATGAGCTTGCCCCAGAGGAGCCCGGTCACGTCATCGCTTGCGGCGGTTGGGATTCCTGCTGCGGTAAGCTGCTCTGCGAGCTTTTCCACGCGGGGCGTTGCAGGTCTGTCAAGCTCGCCTATCAGTGTTTCGCCTTTTCCCGCGTGAATTACGCGCCCGGGTTCCACGACATTTGCGCCCTGCGCTGTAGAACCTGCAAGGATGTGCTCTTTGCCTGCGGCCTCGCGGAGTATCTCGGCGTTGCCCAAACCGTTCTGGACGGTCAGGACAATGGTCTGGGGGCCAATGAGCGGCGCGATGCTTCTGGCGGCAATTTCGGTGTCGTAAGCCTTGACGCAGATAAGCACGAGCTCGCCTGGCCCGATTTCGGCAGGGTTCGCCGTCACGGGCAGTTTCTGAGAGATATTGCCCTGCCCGGTTTCAAGCACGAACTCGCCTGCAGCGAGCCTTGCGGCGCGGGCGGGGTCTTTGTCGAGCATGTGGACCTGGTGCCCGGCCTTTGCGAGAAGCACGCCGAAGAGGGTCCCGATTGCGCCAGGGCCGACTGCTGTGATTTTCATATTTGCTTTATCCTGCAACCTTTAACCTTGAACGGTTAAACGTGCCACCGGCTGTTGACCCGCGGCCGGATTTATTCTCCCCGGGCATGAAACCCGGGGCTTGGAATTGCCCGCGGCCTGAAGGCCGCGGCTTGCGCTATCAGCGCCGAGTTTAGATATCGAGGTTTCTAACATCCAGGGCGTTTTTCTCAATAAACGCGCGCCGGGGGGCGACGTTTGGTCCCATGAGAACGTCGAACATCCGGTCCGCTTCCGAGCTCTGGGTTCCGGCCACTTTAAGGAGCTGTCGCCGGGCGGGGTCCATTGTGGTATCCCAGAGCTGTTTGGGGTTCATCTCGCCGAGTCCCTTGTAGCGCTGGATGTCAAGCCCCTTGCCGCCCTGCCTGCGTACAGTTTCCAGCACTTCCTGCAGGTGTGTAAGGTTGGCGGTTTCTCCTTCTGAAGCGAGGGCGACAATTGGCGGGGTGAGAGGATTTTCAGGCTCCGGGTAGCTGGATGGTTCGAAGCCCATTTTCTTGAGCTCGGAGAAATGTCTTTTAAGTGCATCGCGTTCCCTGAACTCGACGACAACTATATCCGCCTCTTCTTCCTGTTCGATGTCTTCATCTCCGACAACATCAACCTCGCGGCCCTTTTCCCGCTCCTTCCTTTGCTTAAACCTTTCAAACTCCTCGTCGGAGTAAAGGAACTCGTGCTCATCCCCGATTGCGACCTTGTACTTGGGGAAACCGCGTTTCTTATCGCCAAGAGCGATATACTCAGCGATGGTCATGCCTTTGCGCGCAAGACCGCGCAGCTCACCTTCTATGTTAGAGAGGATGTTGAGGAAGTTACGCAGCTTGGTTCCTTCGAGCTTTCTTCTTGCACCGATTACGTTAAGAACGGTGCGCTCCGCCCCCAGCTCAAGCAGGTACTTTTTCATTTCCCTGTCGGTCTGGATATAGCGCTCGCGTTTTTTATGGCGCACGCGGTAAAGCGGGGGCTGCGCGATATAGATGTGGCCCTTGTCCACAAGCTCTTTCATCTGGCGGAAGAAAAACGTAAGGAGCAGAGTCCTGATATGGGAGCCGTCCACGTCGGCGTCGGTCATAAGGATTATCTTGCCGTAACGGAGTTTCTCTATATTGAAATCTTCCGCCCCGATTCCTGTGCCGAGCGCCTGGACAATGGTTCGGATTTCCTCGTGCGCAAGGACCTTATCAACGCGCGCCTTCTCGACGTTAAGTATTTTACCCCCGAGGGGCAGGATGGCCTGAAAGCGCCTGTCACGGCCCATTTTTGCAGTACCGCCGGCCGAATCCCCCTCGACAAGGTATAGTTCTGTGCTTCCGGCATCCCGGCGGGAGCAGTCTGCAAGCTTGCCGGGAAGGTTGCTTGATATGAGTGCATCGCGCCGCTGCACCAGTTCCTTCGCCTTTCGCGCAGCTTCCCTGGCCCGCATTGTCAGAACGGACTTTCGGGCGATAGCTCTGGCCGTGGATGGGTTTTCTTCAAGGTACTGGTTAAGCTTCTCGGTCAGCAGCGATTCCACAACACCCTGGATATCGCGGTTGCCGAGCCTGATTTTGGTCTGGCTCTCAAACTGGGGGTCTGGAAGGTACAAGGCAAGAATGGTAACAAGGCCCTCCCGGAGGTCGTCTCCAGAGGGCGTTTTGCCTTCCTTGAGGAGCTTTTCCTTTTTCATGTAGCGGTTGAGCGTTCTGGTG
The DNA here is from genome assembly GCA_964455955.1 of uncultured Planctomycetota bacterium. Classification (GTDB taxonomy): domain Bacteria; phylum Planctomycetota; class SKW154; order SKW154; family DAOVDS01; genus CAYWBA01. The sequence continues at coordinate 3,887 of CAYWBA010000321.1, forward strand.
AGCGCTGAGCGGAACCCGCTTACGTGAGTCCCGCCTTCAATTGTGTTGATGGTGTTGACGAAGGAAAGCAGCGTCTCCGTGTACCCGTCGTTGTACTGCATGCCAAGCTCGACGGTGATGTCTCCCTGGCTGACTTTGAAGCAAATTACATCCTTGTGGAAAACTTTCTTGTTCTGG
>CAYWBA010000322.1:0-4042 GCA_964455955.1 uncultured Planctomycetota bacterium
AGCAGAAACACCTTACGCGCTTTTCAGGAAGATTTGTGACGAGCGCCCGGCATCGGTGGGTGAACTCAATCCCCAAATACCCGACAACGTTGTGGCGGTGGTTGAGAAAATGCTCGCAAAGGACTCTGATGACCGCTACCAGTCCGCCGCGGAGCTGATTATCGCCATAGATGCGGTGCTGGGCACGCTTAACGTTGACAGCTCGGTTGAGACGGCGGTGCTGCCTGTGCGAGGGCTTGCGTCTTACACCACGGAAAAGCTTGACGAGCGGGCTGAAGCGGCCACGAGGCGTGCTCCCTACGTAAGGAAGAAGTCTCCTGCGACGGCGATTGCAGTAATAGCCGCGGTTGCAGTGGCTGTGGCTCTGATAGCCATAATGCTGAGCAGCCGCCACAGGGAAAAGCCCAGGAAGATAGTGCGCGCACCGGCCGTGCAGCCGAAGGAAGTCAATCCCGAGCCTGTGAAGCAGACTATCATTGACAAGCCGCAGCCCCAAAACCAGATGACTGGCCCGAAGGAAGGACTGCCGGTTGCCACGCTGCTCGTCTGCGATTTTGTCAACAGCAACGCCAACCCAGATATTGAGTGGATGAGAATCGGCGTGGCAGACATGTTCATAACCGACCTCGCCCAATGCAAGTTCCTGCGTGTTATTTCACGCGAGGAGTTCTCCAGGCTGCTCAGACAGTTCGGGCTTACCCGCGAAGAGGCGCTGAGCGACCTGAGCCGGGTCACCGGCAAGCTGCACGCCGACATGGTCCTAAAGGGGAACATTGTCAAGGTAGGCCGGAATATCAGGATAGACATCCAGTTTCTCGAAGCCTCGTCAGGAAAGATTCTCCTTGCCGAAAGCGCGCTCGAGCAAGAGGAAAAGTTCTTAAACGCCATTGACAAGCTCTCCAGCAGACTGAAGGCAAGAATCACTGAAGTCGTTCGCAGGCTCCACCCGGATGCCCCCGCGGTCACATTTGCCCTGGCAGGCGACCTCCCCATTGAGAAACAGATATTTCTCGCCGCTGTGGACACAGGCAAGGTGGAATCTCTCCGCTCTGACGTGGAGCTCTTGCTCAGGAAAGCGCGAGACATCTCCGAAAGTCAAAAAGGGGTCAGAGAAGCTGAAAATTTGATGGAAAAGCCTGATTCTGACAGGCGAGAGCTTGAAAAAGCGAAACAAGGCAGGAAAGACACTCAAGAGAGACTTGGCAAAGCGGGACAAGCCGAACCGGCGAAGCCATCCGAGCCGCCAGCAAAAGTTGATAAAGTTCAGAAGCGCCCTGTCGATGGTGAAGCCGTCGCCGGAAGGAGCAGAGGCAAAAGGAGTGCAGTTCCGTCACCTGCCTTGCCAAGACCCGCAACCTCCACAAAAGAAGAAGCGCCGTTAACTGAGAAGAAAAGAGATACTGAACTCAAAAGGGGCAAGAGCGGCACCGCAACACGTCCCGAAAAGGAGCCTGAAGCACCAGGTGCACCGGAAGCTCAGGCGAGACAAACTGCGAAGCCTGTAGCTGAAGGTATACCGCAGCGAGCGCCAGGGAAAACTTTCGAGGCTGAAGAAGATGGCGAAGAATATGAGGATGCTCAAGTCGCGGAAAAGTCAAAAGCCAAGGAAGGGGAAAAACTCAGCCCTGCGAGAAGAAAGTTCCTTGCCCTGCAGCTTTACTACAGGGCTATTGAGAAACTTGAGAAGGACGAGCAGACGCCCGAGGTTCTTGTGGTGGTTGTCAAGGAACTGGAGGAATCATTGCGCCACAACCCGAACTTCAGGCTCGCCCTGACAAAACTGGAGCAGATACTCAAGCAGATTGAATCAAAGAATGCGAAGCAGGAATAAGAGAAAGTCCTCTGCCGCAGGTCACAAAGAGTCCCGGAGTATTCACGAGGCTCTTTGCATGAGGAACATGAGGACAGGGACACAAATAGAGCAGGGGCTGTCTTCCGGAACTTCTCATAAGACCAGCCCCCGCCTTCCGCTATGCGGGAAAGGAGCCGCTTTCAAAAGATGCTTCTACTTCAACTGCCCGTCGAAAACAGTCACCAGCCTCTTTTCTTTTGTAAGCTTGAACTTGTGAACTGTTCTCTTTTCCCTGTCGGTCCCTTCATGCGCGATAATCTCCACAGTACCTGTGGTCTCAGCCATGCCGCTGTAGTAGTTCACCTGCACAAGGTATCTACCCGGCAGCAGCTCGGTTAGAGTGAACGTCTCAGGGCCGTAGCCGTTGGTGACATCCTTGTCGAGCTTGCCTCCCCTGAAGGTGTTCTTCTGCTGGTAGTAGCACTTCTGCTGGCCGGGCGCGCTCACCCAGAGGTCAACATCTGTACGCTCAGTATCCCAGCGCAGGATGACACGCAGTTCGTGGCGAACCAGCTTGCCCTTCCCAAGCTTCTGCAACCTGCCTGTTATCTCCGCAACTGCTTCAGGGTCCTTCCTTTGCCGGGCCCTGGTGAGTTCTTTCTTGTATAACGCCTTCAACTTTGACGATGCAGTCCGGTAATTGTGGTTGTTCTTGCCAAGGTTGTGCTTCAGTATCTTCCTGTAGAACTCTTCCGCCTTCTTAAACCCTTCCTCGCGCAACATCTCTGCGCACGCGGCCGCTTCCAGGTAATAGTTGGCCTGCTCCGGTCTGAGCCTGATTGCTTCCTCAAACTGTTCGCACGCCTCAGCGTAGAACCCCGCCGCCTTCAGCTCACGCGCGCACTGGGTTCGAACATTCTCGTTTTCAGGCGAAACATCTACCCTGGAAGTGAGCATCCTGATAACCTTATCCCGTTCGCCAAGCGACTTCAGGATAGTCAGTAAAGCTCTGAAATAGATGTTCGTGCCGTAGTTTTGCACAAGAGCTTCATATACTTTGCTCTTGAGCTTGAGCAGCTTCCTGTCTTGGGCTTGCGAACTCGCCAGGTCTTCTCGGGGATTAACAAGCGAGGCAAGGACACGCGCAGCTTCGCCGTTAGGGTTCTTGCGTGCAGCGCGGATTAGGGAATTCAGGCGGCTCCTGCCATCTGCCTTCTCTCCAAGAAGCGCAAGAACCTCACCGGCTTTGAAGCCCTGGAGAGCTCTTTTAATAATTCTGGTCGTGTGCTCATTGTCGAACGGCCAGATACCAAAGAGCGCTATCAGGATAATGTCTTTCTGGCGCGAAATCTTCAGCGACTCTCCAAGAGATGCGCCAGCACCTGGCAGGGCCTCGAGAAGTTTGCCAAGCAGCCCGGCTTCTTCACCCTTGGGGTCTTTCTTCGCCTCCTCTATCAACTTCTCCAGACTCCGTTCTCCAAGAAGTTCCTGATAGTTCTTCTCAGGCACGAGAGTTCTTTCTTCCTGAAACACAGGCGGCAGCGCTTCAGGCATTCCTATCTTCTCATTCCCGGCTTGGCGGGCTCTTGCGTACCTGTAGTAGGTCTCAAGGGTAAGTGCATTCATGGCGGTTGCATACACGCGGCCGCCAACCTTGCCCCACTTGCCGACCGGGTCCCAAGAGCCATCGGGGCACCCGCCGACGCGCTGGGTATCGAGAAGCGCCTTCTTCATGGCGGTATTCCATTTCTGCCAGTTTCTGCCGCCGTAGTGGTATATTGCCTGTGTGGCCCAGAACCAGTAGTATGTATCAACCTTGTCGTTCCTGGGCTTGTTCCAGTTGGGCAGGTTTTTCATAAGCAGGTCAACGCCTTTGACAATCTTCTGGTCGGTTCTTTTCTGGCCGCAGAGAATTCGGCAGATAACGGAGATAGCGGTCATTGTCGGCTGCTTGGCGTATACTTGTTTTATGCCCATGGTCGAGCCGTCGTCGCCGGGCCTCATGTAACCTGTCTTACCCCTATGGTTGGTCACGCGGTCGAACCAGTTCATTGCGCCGTCAAATGCTGACTGCTCAACTGTAAGGCCTGCCGTCTTGGCCGCTTTGAGCGCCAGGACCATCCACCCCGTGACTGATGTGTCGTTAAGGCCGCTGCCAACTTCGTACTTCCAGCCAAGGCCTTTGTTCTGAGCGCTGCGGATATAGTCAACCGCCTTTTGCGCCGGGTCTTTGTAACGGTAGTCACGGGT
>CAYWBA010000323.1:0-4037 GCA_964455955.1 uncultured Planctomycetota bacterium
GCCTGACCGGCGAATAGCCAGGCAGATGGAACTGTTTCAAGGCTGAGCCTTGACGCAATAAACCTGGTACTTTGACCTAACCTCTATCAACTTCGTTCTTGCCACAAGTCAATCACCGTTTTGTGTCCAGATTCAATCTGGCTGCGCCTTAGTATATAGATGCCTGTCAGGAAGAAGACCATCAGGGTTATCCAGCCGGTTGCGGCGCCTCCACGCGCGCGCCCGACTGTGCAGCCGCTGGAACTGCGCTTTTTGGGAACAAACTGCACCGGCCTGCTCACTGTGAGATAGTCGCCGATAAAGAATGCGGGGGCGGGGTTGCCATTGAACGTTACCTGCCTCGGGTCAGTTCCGGGTGCGTAAACCTTCAGGCTGTTGGCATCGTCGCTATGCACATCCAGGGCAGTCCCGTTATAATCCACTTCCACAATAATTTCGCTGCGGGCCTCCAGCAGCAGTCTGGACCCGCTGTCATCTGAGATTTCGGTCCCCTGTCCCATGAAGATGCGCTGCAAGTTGCCGGTTGAGTCTTTCACAACACTGGCAACCGCAGCGTCAAACAGGTATTCGCCGACGGCGACTTCTGATTGGCTTCCGTACCTGAACAGGTGGTCTTCCTGAAGCCCGCTGAGGCTCACACGCACGCCTGCCGCTTCGTCCGTATCCCCCAGGGAAGAGGCGTCAGGTTTTACGCCCCAGTTCGCGGTATCGGTTGGATACAAGACCGTGATGAATCTTGTATCAGCCACGTCTGCCGGGGGGCGGACCCGTATGTAGGGTTTGCCATCGTCGCCGATGGAATTGGCGAAACCGGCGGGTGAGAGCACTTTGATTCCAATGATTTGATTGCTCGGGGCATCACCTCTTATCCAGTCGCCTTCTACAGAAACAGAATTGCTGAAGTGACAGACCCAGTCGTATTGATGGGGGGTGGCGGCTCTCACATTGTCCACCATGACAAAGTATTCCGGCCGGACGAAGAGGACATGTCGCTTGAATTCGTCAACCATGTACGCATCCGGCTTCCCATCAACAGGGTTCCTGTAGCGGTACCTGTCAGTGGGGTTGGCGGCCAGATAGTTGAAGTTCGGTGTCTCGTAGACCGCGTCCAGCTTGCCGTCCACGCCGCGGAACAGGTCCGGGTCGCCGTCCCAGTACTCATTCCCGTTGTAAGTGTCAGGGTCTATGTACTGCCCCTGTCCATCAACCAGCAGCGTGTTGTGATAACTTGTAACGTTCTCACCAACACCAACTTTTTCCGACGTGAGGTCAACATTTCCTTTATATAAGTAGAAGGTGCCTGCATCCGCGTGGTCATGTCCATTGTTGAATGAGACATCGTCGAGTTCGAAGGGGTAGTAAAGTTCTATCCAGTTTTCAAACGAGAAGCGCCCGCCGAAAGCACCGCTTTTGAGTCCGAAGACCAGGTCATCAGCACCCCAGCCTGTACGCCAGATAACCCCCTCAAGGTCAGTAAACGTGCGGTTTAGAGGCAGGTCATCCGGGGGCTGGGCAGCCACGCTCGCATCGTAGTACAGAAACTCGAACACATACCACGGCGCGCTGTAGACATCGGCAAGGCGGGTTTCATTGTTGATAATATGCTGCGCCGCCCACTCGGCGTGGCCATCGTTGTGTTCGCTGGCAATGAAACGGAGTATGTTTTGCGGGGCATATGCGCTCGCCCAGCTCCAGTCAAAGTTCGAAAAAGAAAGGGCGAATCTCGAAGAGTCTGCAAGGCTGTTGTAAACCCTCCAGTGACTGTAGCCTTCAAGGTACGTATGGGGGATTATGTCTGCTCCCTTGTACTTTTTCAGATTGTGGAAAAACGCCAGCGACATGGTGAGCATATAGTTCTGGTAAGGGATGCCTTCGTGCCAGGTGCCATCCGCGGTTCCCCCCCAGATGTACCGGGACCTCGCCATTTGCGCTACAGTCTCGTTAAGCCATTGCCCGGCGCGGGCATCTTCACCTTCCAGCACCATGGCTGCTATTCCCAGGGCGCTGCGGGCGGTCGAATGGTGATTCTGGATATACGATTGGTGCCACCAGTTATCGTACAGTGGGTCCCAGCCGCCGCTGCTCGCTTCATATGTCTCGTTGGCTCTTTGGGCAAGGTTAGTCCTGATAGTGTCGCGGTCTGCTGTGGACAGGTCGTCATACACCCAGTCGTAGGCGAGGCAGTTGCCCATGAGCATGTGATTGTGGCCGAGGAGGCAGCGGTCAAGGCCGCCTTCATCACCCCAGTGCTCCCACCCGGCGTATCCGACAAGATAGTCGCGCGTCAGGGTAAGGTATTTCGGGTCTCCGGTAATAACGTAGGCAAAGGCGAAGGGAATCATCTGGTTGCCCGCATCCCGGTAAACATCCAGGTCAGTCCCGGAGTATGAGGCGAGCGGCGTGGTGCCGATTTGGCTGTCTGCATAATCGAGAACAGGCTGGGCAATGTCCTGGTGCGTTGTCAGGGCCTGGTTGCGCAGCGTGGCGATTTCGTCGCCGGTGAAGAACATCCGCGGGTGTTCCTGTGCGGCAGCCGTTTGGTGAAGAAGAACACCTGCAGCAAAGACCAGGAGGCACACTGCTTGCCGGTATAGTCCCAATCTCTTCATGCCCATCGTTGTCCCTCTCTGTATTGTACATAATAGTATACGTATTATTCAACCGATATGACAGGTGTCGGTATTCTCTGCCTCGCGGCGATAAGCTCCACACGCGGCAAATCCGCCTCCTGAAGAACCTCCCTCGACGCAGATAATGCAAGCTCGGGCAAATTGCATTCCTCGGAAAGGTGTGCAAGCACCACGTGCCGGGGCGCATGTCTGCTTGTGGAGATTATTCTGCTCAGCGCCGACGCGCACTGCTTGTTGGAGAGGTGGCCCGTTTTTCCAATAACCCATTCTACAGTGGCGCGGGGACGGCAGGATTTGCGCTCCATCTCGGCGTCATGGTTCGACTCAATAACCAGTATGTCAGAGTCGGCGAGTTCTTCCTCCTGGGCTCCTGTAACGTGGCCAAGGTCAGTTGCGTAGGCGACCTTGAGCCTGCCGGCGCGGAGAGTGTAGCCGACAGGCTTGCCGGCGCTTCCGCGGTACGAATGGGAGACGCCAAAAGGCTTCACAAGAAAGTCTCCTACGCGGAACTCTCCACCTGTCAGGACGCGGCGCAGCTTTTCCCGCTCAAGCTGCTCAAGACGCCGGTTGCTCCGGCGATTCAGGGATGCATCCCACGTCTCATCGTGGCAGTAGACAGGTATGCCCTGGGGGCCGCAGAGGCGGTACGTGGAGTCATCCATGTGGTCGGTGTGCGCGTGAGTGATTAGTGCCGCATCAATATCGGCGGGCTGCAGCCCCGCGTGGGCCAGGGAAGCCTTTATGTATCGCAGCGACAGCCTGCCAGCGTCAATGAGGAGCGCGGTCTGGTCAGTCCAGATTGCTGTGCAGTTGCCTTTGCTGCCGCTGCCGAGAACGCAAACGTTAACTCGCATATTGTCTCCTGACTACGTTTTGCCCGTTAGCGCGCGGTAGATGAAAGTCAGGGCAAAACAGGCTGCGGCGAATAGAATTACCGTGGCTCCGGCTGAGGTATTCCAGTAGTAGGAGCCTATTATCCCTGCAAAGCCGCTCAGTACGGCGATTGCGATTGCGTACCAGAACATGCCTGCCGCGTTCCGTGCAAGGTTGCGCCCGGCGACCGCGGGCACAATCAGCAGCGCTGTGACAAGCAGTATGCCGGCTGCGCGGATTGAAACTGTTATTACAAGCGCCAGAAGCAGGGCAAAAGCATACTCGTAGGCCTTCACGTTTATCCCGCGCGTTTTCGACAGGACCGGACTTATGCTTATCATAATCAGGCGGTTGTAGGTAACGAACATGAAGGTCATGACTATGGCGAACTGAACGGCGATAAGCAGAATCTCCCAGTTGGTCACCGCCAGGATATCGCCGTAAAGGAAAGCTTCCAGGCCCCGCGTCAGCCCCTTTTTCGCGCTTATTATCGCGATGCCAAGAGCAACGGAGGTGGCGAAGAAGACACCGATA
>CAYWBA010000324.1:0-4032 GCA_964455955.1 uncultured Planctomycetota bacterium
GAATGATTCTTGGTTTGGAACGTGCTTGTCCCTTGAGCAGGTACTTCTCCGTAAACTCCGACAAGTCAACCTGCCTCTGGCGCTTTGCATACTCGTGGTGGCGAAGCAGTCTGTAAAGGAGGTAGTAACCGCGTTTGGTCCAGGTAAACTCCGAAAAGTTCCTGTTGAACCATTTCTTGAGTTCTTCGGGTGATTTTGAGAGCGCGGGGAAGTCCTGCGGCACAATCCCAAGCAGCTTTCCCTCAGACCGCGCAAGTTTCTCGAGCAAAGGGGCAAGTTCCGGCTCCACATCCGAAAAATGGGCAAGCATAAGAGAGACAAACTGCTGCCCAATCTCCTCCTCTTCGAAAGGGTCGGCAAAATCGTATGCCTTGTTCTGGTGGCGCAGATAGCTTGCAGCCTCGTGGAGCAAAAAGCAGTTTACCAGAAAGTTCACAAGCGCTTCCTGTTCGGCTTCACTGGGTAGAATCTCCAGGGCCTTCAGGCGGTTTACAGATGCCGCATCCGCAACAGCCTCAGAAAAGGCCTTGCCAGCCACGCGCTCGGGAAGAAATATTGTGTTTACCCTGGACCTGTACTGCGGAAGGATCGTATCAGAGTCCTCTTTGAGCGCAAGCGTGGGGTCAAGCTTGATCTTGAAGGTGGCCAGAACCGACGTCGCGTACTCCAGGACCTGCTGACGGTCGCTGCCGGTGAGTACCCTGTAGAGGACTAGAGGCAGCTTGGGCTTCTCTTCTTTCACCTGTTCAGAGACCGACCCGCATGAGCCCGCAGCAAGCAGCGCCGAGACAACCACCATCAGGACAATCGTACGCCGAGTAGTACTGCGGATTACGGCCATCTTCTTTCCTCCTTGACGGGGGATAGCACGTGCTTACTTATAGTAGTTGGTCTGTCGTGCTTTGTCAATAACGGGATAGGTTCAATACCCCCAGATATTCAAAACTCTTTTGAAAAAGAGTTGCCCAAAGACCCGTTCTGTACTATACTGTCAAACTCGACACAACCCCGGCAGGAGGTAACGTGGTGGCGGCTGATATGCTTGTTGACCCCCAGGGACGGCACATAACACACCTGAGAATGTCAATAACGCAGGACTGCAACATGGATTGTGCCTACTGCCACCACGAAGGGGAAGAGGCGCCCGGCAGGCAGATGTCCACGCAGACCGCGTGCGAAATTGTCAAAGCCTTTGGCCAATACAACGTGCGCAAACTAAAAATCACCGGCGGGGAGCCGCTTCTTCGGGAAGACATCTGTGAAATAATCCGTTGCGCAAAGGAAGCAGGCTACGATGATGTTTCACTTACCACAAATGGGACGCTGCTCCCCGGGCGCGCAAAGGAGCTCAGAGATGCAGGGCTCGACCGGCTCAACATCGGCTGTGACTCGCTTTCCTCCAGCATCCTGCCGAAAACGGCCGACGCAGTCCTGCCGGCGCTGGCGGCTGCCAGGGAAGCAGGCTTTGAGAACACAAAGCTCAATATGGTCGTACTGGCCGGTGTCAATGAAAACGAAATAGAGCATATGATTGACTTCGCCCGCAGGCAGGGCGCCATTCTGCAGCTTATTGAGCTTATTCCCACTGAGAACGGCTACTTCGACAAGTATTACTTTGACCTCGCCACTGTGGAAGAAATGCTCGCGCGCAGAGCCCTGTCCGTGACAGTTAGGCCTCTGCAGGACCGCAAGCAATACCACCTGCCCGGCGTGGCTGTTGAGGTTGTCCGCCCCTTCCACGGCTACTTCTGCGTTAGATGCACCAAGATGCGCGTTACATCCGACGGGAGGTTGAAACCCTGCCTTATGCGCACAGACCTCTCCGTTGAGTTCACCGGCCCGCAGTCTGTCAGGGAAGCAGTCAGCCTCCGCCGCATCTACAGCTGCGAAATGGATGGGATTGCCCGTTAGGCATGGTAAGTTCATGAAGCAGCCCGTGTTAGCCGGCGAGGCGCCAGGGTCGGCCTCGGATGTGTCAGTACTCGTTTTTGAAATGCTTGCAGAAGCGGGTTCGCCACCTGGACCTTGTCTCGGGGTCAGGGTGGAACAACCTGAACATAGCAGAGGTAACTTCCATATTCAGTGCGGGAAGGTATATTCTGAGCTTTTCCTCAACGTCTTCCTTCTCCACGCACCTACATTCCGCGCAGTTGGGGTTCGGTATCTGGTGCTTTTTGCAAAAGGTTTTGGCAGCTCTAACAGTATCTTCTTTCATCCTTTCCCTTTCCATATACTCTCTCCGGGACCCGCGCCTCCTGAAATTATAATAGGACTGGAATTATATTTCAAATATTACTATTAAAAATTGAGCATTTGCAGGGGATTTTTCCTTGCGGGCAAACCGGAGCACCACGCCGCAGTGTCAGCGAAGTGTTCGCCCGTTTCCCGCAATGTGCGCCCAAAGTAAGCACCTGAAGGCGCTGTAATTATACACGTTAGCAGCGAGACATTCCTTTCTAAGCCCTGCTTGCAGACATCTCTTCATATCGCGTGAACCGCATTACTAACTGCGGCCAATTCTGCGAACACCAATCTAATAGCAGGCTGCATTTCTTGTTAAGTTTTCCTTCCCAGCCAAAAAGGACGACCATCTGACTTTGCTGCCCCTGGCCCAATCAGTCAGCCTCAGGCTGTTGGGAAGAGAAAAAATCATGTAAATCCGCTAATGCTTTGTACCTGAAGGAGTATAAGTATACAGGATAAGTCTGTCTGTAACGTACAGATGATTCGGAAACTTTTCCTGGAGGGAACAACAAGATGAACAGGACAGGAAAGTTTGCTTTGACTGCGGCGCTCTGTGCTTGCACGCTGTTGGTGGCAGTTCTCATATGGGTGCCATCCTCGTACGCCGACACTGTTTACCTCAAGAACGGCGGCAAAATCGAGGGCAAGGTCACGGAGGAAGGTGACAAAGTCACAATCGAAACCAAGTGGGGCCCTGTCACAGTACCAAAGGAATCTGTCCTCAAAATTGTCAGAGAAGGGGAAAAAGAGAAAGATACGCCCGAATTTCCCCGCACCGGAAAGAAGGACAAAGGGGAACCATCCAAAAAGAAGCCATCCAAGAGAAAGAAAAGTCCAAAGGATATTCTCAAAGCAGTAAAAAAGTCAATCACCGCTAAAGAACTTTCAGACCACATCTGCTACCTTGCTTCAAGGAAGCTTGCGGGCAGGGGAACAGGGGCCGAGGGCGGCAAGATTGCAGCCAAGTACATTAAGAAACAGTTCAAAAAATATGGTCTGAAGCCCGGCGGCGACGGCGGGTCGTACTTGCAGGAATTCAAAACCCGCCACGGTTCCTCCTGGAATGTTATAGGTTATCTGCGCGGTAGCCACAGTGTGGCCAAGAACCAGGTAATTGTTGTCGGCGGACACTACGACCACCTTGGCAAGAGACGTGGTCAGATATACCCAGGCGCTGATGACAATGCCTCCGGAACAGCGGGCGTGCTTGAGATAGCAGAGGCATTCGCGGATGAAAGGCTGCCGCATTCTCGCACAATTGTTTTCATCTGCTTCGGCGCCGAAGAGATAGGCCTGATCGGCTCCCGCCATTACGTCCAGAAGCCCACCTTCCCCACTACCAACACTGTCGCTATGATAAACCTGGATATGATATCGCGCAACGCGCCGAACAAACTCGTGGTCTTTAACGCCGGACCAGAATGGGACGCGGCTCTTGAGAATGCTAACAAACATGGCCGTTTCAATATCCAACGTTCCAAAATCAGCGCCAGCGACCATGCATCCTTCCAGCGGGCCGGCGTGCCTGTCGCGTTCTTTAACACTGGAATGACCCCGGACCTGCACAAGCCCAGTGATACAGCAGACAAATGCGATTTCAAGAAGACTGAAAGGGTAACCGAGACTGTCTGCATACTTGCTGTCAGTCTCTGCAGCAAGGAAGGCAAGTTTGCAGGAGCCAGCAAGGAAGATATGGAGAAGCAGCTCGGCGGCAGGCTCGGTATCCTGACTGGAGTGGCAGACATTTCTGAAAAACTGAGGAAGAAGCACAAAATATCTGACGAGCAG
>CAYWBA010000325.1:0-4031 GCA_964455955.1 uncultured Planctomycetota bacterium
CGCTTGAGACATCCTGGGCATCTTCCGAAAGCGCTTCTTCGTCCTCTATCAGGTCGCCGATGATGTCTTCAAGCTCCTCTGGCAGGTCAGTTAGTGGGATTTCCTGGTCTTCAGGCAGGTCTTCCATAACCCACTTCTTGTAGTCTCGCACATCAGGCAGCCAGCGCTCGATGTTGGCTGTCAGTTCCTCCGCCTTTTCCAGGCCGGCCTGTTCGTGTGGAACAGCAATCTCGATTGCACGCCTCGTAAGAGCATCTTCGGCCTTTTCAATCTCTTCGTATATCTCTATTATCTCGTCGCAGATGGTTGAATCAGAGAAGTCCTGCGCCGGCAGCCGGCTGAGGTCGTCTTTCATGTCCTTGAACCACTTCGCCCAGTCCTGCTCCAGCTTCGCAAGCTCGGCAAGAACTTTCTCTTCACCCTCAGTCCAGTCGTCAACCGCCTTTTTTTTAAGCTCCTCAGTCGCCTCCACAATCTTTTTCTGCTCTTTGAGGAATTCTTCTAACCCGTCAACGAGGTTGCAGGCGATGTCTTTCTTGAGGTTCAGGTCTTCTGCCGCCGCATCTTCGGTAATATCCTCACCATTGCGGAGTTGCTTTGTTAGAAGGGGAATATCTTCAAGCAGTTTGCCAAGCGCTTCGATTATCTTCTCCTGCCAGGCTGCGGAAGCCTCCAGCGATGCCGCGAAATTGGCGGTCTTTGCCGCCTTGAGCGCCTTTTCCAATTCACGCAAGGCCTCAAGCATCTCATTTGCGGAAAGCGCAAGAAGCGTTTCCTTGACCTTTCTCTCAAACTCGCCGCCTGCTGAGATTCCATCTGAAATGTCGCCCGCAGTGCGGTGTATCCCGGCCTGCTCGCGCCGGATTGCGCGCGCCCAGAGCCTGGGTTCGCAAGAGGGGCCTTGTCTTTCGGGGTACTGTCCATTTTCCCTGTTGCCTTCCGATGGGGTATCTTGCCTGCGGGTGCTACCCGTCTTGGCGCTGTCATCGGGTTGCTCCGGCTCCGCAAGCTGCGAGCGCAGTTCTGTTGTACGATTGCGGTTCCGCACCTGGAGTTTGCGCAGTTTCCTGAGCCTCACGCGCAGGTCCGCAAGGGAGCGCAGAGAGTCAATACGCTTCTCGCGCGGGCTGACGATTGTAATCTTGTAGGTCTTTGACTCGGCTGCACCAGTACCCTGGGGCTGGCCGTCGTTGGCGCGTACAAAGTAGGTGATTTGCTGACCGGGCTCCATTGCGTCTGTGTCAATCTCTAAAATGTGGCCGTCGGTAACATCCCGCGAACCTGGTTCGTATTTCCACGAGCGGTTAGGCTGCATCTGCGCCTTGGAGGAACTCAGCAGCAGAGCGCAGTTTCGCACCCCTATGTCATCTGTTGCGCGGAAGTTTATTGGGAGGGATTGCCTCCCCGCCCCGGCAGCGAAAGTTACATCACGGGCGGGCCGGGTGATAATAACCCTCGGCTTGCGGTCAGCAAGAGCGGTCAGTTGGTAGGTGATGTGATTTTCGTAACCCTCGCGGTCTACCAGCTTCAAAGTATATGTTCCGGTGCGGGTAATGGGCAGTTTCCACATCACTTTCGTGCCTGCCCAGACAGCTTGCACAATACCGCGGTCTGTCTCGTATGTCGCGAAGCTCACCGGCTTGGAGCACTCAGCAGCGACATGCGCAACAGTGCCCACCACTGCCTCCAGGTCGCCTGTTGTGTTTTCAACAACCTCACCTGCAATGCCGGTGTATTCCGGGTACTTGTAGGTTACAGTTACCCTCTCGATTGTCGGGACATATATCACTGTTATGTGAAGGGCAGGCGAGCGCGCATCCCCGGCGTAGACCGCGTATGTCAAGGACTGCGTAACGTCGGCGAGGCGATAGACAAACTTGCCGCCGTCAAACTGCATTGAAAGCCGCCCCTGGTCGCCGAACTGCACTTCTGCACTGCCCGGTATCCTGCCGGAAGGCGTACACATTATTACCACGTCATCACCGCTCTGCACTGTGACGTTGCCAGGCTCCACCTTTATCTTCGTGCTGGTTATGGGAGGAACGTAGGTGGAAAAATGCGAGTATCTCTTGAAGGCGTTGGCGAAATAGGCCGGGAAGATGGCCACGTAAACCACCGCCACAGCGAGCGCCGCCAGCGCCGCGAAAGAGAATCGCCTCAGCCTCCCCTTTTCAACCGCATTGTGCAGCTTGATATCCTTGACTTTCCGCTCTGTCTCGTTCACCACCGCCTCAGCCACAAGGCGGCTGTAGCCTGTCAGCCTTTCCTTGCCCAGTTGGACCGCGTTTATGGCGGCGTTGTCGAGTTCCGGATAGCTTTTCTCAAGGACCATTGCGGCACGCTCATCCGAAAACTTCTGCAGAAGAGGCAGCAGAATGTACCGCAGGGAAACCGCAATCAAAGCAGCCACAGATGCCAAGAGCAATATTAACCGGGTGCCGCCTGGCAGCCACAGAAGGTTGTCGAGCACAAAAAGCGCCACAAGCGCGCCGAGCAGCACAGCAGTTGTTAGACTCAGGCCTCCCATGGCGGAGTTGGTGCGCATAAGCTCGCGCAGCGTATCCATCCTGTCAAGAAGGCGCAGATAGGATTTCTCAGTCGCCCGGCTGTCGCGGCCGGAGGCCGCAGCTCTACTTTCTGCTCTCAACTTACCTCCCTATGACGTCGTCTTCGTCCCCGCCGCCCGCCTCGCGCACGTCAAAGTCAACCTGCAGCCGCGTGCCGCCGGACTCGATTTTTTTATTCGCAAGCTCTCCTCGAAGCACGAAGTTCTTTGTATCCTTTTTCGTCTCCTGCTCGCCCTTTTCACGCACAAGCGCAATGCGCCAGTCCACAAGCCATCTCTTGCCCACCTTGTGCATCACCCAGTACTCGATATGGAAGAATACCAGGGGAAGGTCACCTTTCTTTTCAAGCGAAGTCTTGCCCTTGCGCACAGTCTTGACTATGACCTTGGCCCTCTTGACATTGCCGAGGGCGTGAAGCACTCTCTTTTCTTCAAAGAAGTCTTCTATCTCCCAGACCCTTTTTGCTATTTCGGCTTTGTCTTCTTTTGAAAGTGAATCTTCTGCAAAATCCTCGCCCTTCATGCCCGGGCATACAAAAACTGATTCTTTCGTGACAAGCACAAGGTCGTAGTACCCGGGCAGCAGGTCTTTGATTACGTATTTTCCTGTCTCACCCTCGACCTTGCCCTTGACAAACATCTTGTAGCGGTGCTGAACAGCCATTACGGCCTCAAGCTCTCCCGGCGGCTTTACCGTGCCGTATATCCGGTTGTCCGGCAGTTTCTCGGATGGGTCGGCAAGCTTTATTTCGCTGACATGCACCAGGTCATCAAGGGTCTGCCCTGTTTTGCCGCGGTCGTAGTGCTTGAGCGCAAAGCGCGTCTTTTCCTCACCCGACTCGATATAGAGGACAGCCGCGCACGTTCCCCGAATCTCGTGCGCTGCGCGAAGCGTGATGTGACAGAGGTAGTCCTTTCGCGGGTATTTCTTCCCGGTGTAGACCTTTTCGTCCTTGCTCTCCTCCTTGAACCGCCAGTGCTCGACCATCTCGGCCTTTGTTATTTCCAGCTTGAGAACCGCTATGAGCTCAAGAGGGATATGTATGAACTTTTTCTTGTCTTTGTGGAAGACCTTGAGGGGCTTAAAGCCTGTGCAGTGGATTATGCCGCTTATCGCGGAGCCGTCGGAAAACACCACTGTGCCACGCGCTTCACCCTGGCGCAGGACGCGCTCCCGGGGCGTCTCATCCTGTGCCACAAGAGAGCCAATAGCCAAGCAGCCAATAGCCAAGAGTCGGAGCAGGATTCCGGCTATTGCCTGATGCCTATTGGCTGTTGGCTGTTTTTTCATACTGAATTCTCCACTACATGTTAAACGCCCCGGGGCGGCTGAAAGTCTCTTAAATTAGCATATTTCTTTTCCGCAGCGCCCACTCCGCCCCGGCCAGCGTTAAGAACATCAGAAAGAAAAGCGGCGTATCCCAGATGGAAGCATCCCGTTTCTCGGAATGCGCTACGCCAAGAG
>CAYWBA010000326.1:0-4029 GCA_964455955.1 uncultured Planctomycetota bacterium
GGCAAGCTACAGCAAAGATAGAAAGGTTCGGGGAAGAGGTTGCCGCAAAGGCCGAGGGGATGCTTGAGCTCATGTACCGGTACAAAGGTATCGGGCTGGCAGGGCCCCAGGTGGGTTTGAGCAAAAAGATAGTAGTAATCAACCCATCGGGCCAGCAGGCGGACGAGCTGATACTTGTAAACCCTCAGATAGCAAGCTTCTCAGGCGAAGAGGTTGTACTCGAAGAAGGATGTCTGTCTTTTCCCGGGATATATACGAAGATTGTGCGGCCCCAGAGTGTACGCTGCGTCGCTGCAACGCTGGACGGACGAGAAGTCAAATACGACTTCAACGGCCTTCTGGCCCAGATAGTTCAACACGAGGTGGACCACCTGACCGGGGTGCTTCTTGTAGACAGGATGAGCGCTGCCGAGCGCAAGGCGCACCAGCGCGACCTTCGACACCTTCGTAAAGAGTACAAGCGTAAAGATGCGAGTGTATGAAGACCTCTCCAAACTGACTCCGAAGGATTTTTCCAACCCTGTCGCAACCGTAGGCGTGTTTGACGGGCTGCACGTGGGGCACCAGCAGTTGCTGCTCGCGCTCAAGGACTGGGCCACCGAGTGCGGCGGAGAAAGCGTTGTAATCACCTTCAGAACCCACCCGCGCGCAGTCCTCGCCAAGAGCGGGCCGACCTTCATAGTGAGCCTTCACCACAGGCTGCTCCTGCTTGAACGCGAAGGAATTGACGCAACTGTGGTTTTGAGCTTTACGACCGAGCTCGCCGAGGTGAGCGCAGAGCAGTTCTCCCGCAAATACCTCAAGAAGCGGCTCGGCCTGAAAGGCCTCCTGTTCGGTTTTAACAGCAGCGTCGGCCGCAAAGGAGAGGGCGACTACCCGCTGATGCGCAAGCTCGGCGAGGCGCTGGGCTTTACGGTGCGGCAGTCCGAAGCTGTGAAACTGGACGGCCAGATAGTGAGCTCGACCGTGATTCGCGGGGATATTGTCCAGGGGAGGCTAAAGCAGGCCGAGCGCATGCTCGGCAGGCCCGTGGCTGTCCTGGGTACAGTAGTTAAGGGCGAGGGGCGAGGCATGCGCCTGGACTTCCCAACTGCGAACCTGGACCTGCACCACGAGGCCTACCCGCCCGGCGGCGTATATGCGGCACTGGCGATATTCAGCGGCAAGAGCATGCCTGCGCTTGTCAACATCGGCACAAGACCAACATTCCACCCCGGCGAAAGCGCCGAGACTATCGAGGTGCACATTCCCGGTTTTACAGGCAATCTTTACGGGGCTGAAATGGAGGTTCAGTTTATTTCAAAGATACGCCGGGAGCGCAGCTTCGCGAGCGCAGAAGAACTCAGGGAAAGGATGCGCAAAGACAGGGACGAACTTCTGCGGATCGTCAGTGAGAATTCGCCAGAAGCACCTTGACATATTGCAAGTTGCGGCTGTATAATCCGCGCGCTTCGGGCAGATAGCTCAGTTGGTAGAGCACAGGACTGAAAATCCTGGTGTCGCCGGTTCAAGTCCGGCTCTGCCCACCAGATTACGGAGAAAGAATCGGCCCCTGCGGCGGGGGTTTTTTGTTAGGCAGCAGGCATCATTATGTCCGAACAGAACTGCCCGGTAAAGAACGAGAGGTTCTCATGGCTTGCTGCGGCAATGCTCGGGGCGCTGATTGCGCTGCTGGTTAATGTCAGTTTCCTGCCGCGTTCGGAAGACCCGATACTCCGCAGTGCCGAAACGATTGGCGAAATACGCAGGATAATCAATCTCAAGTACGTTGATACGCCCAGCGATGAAGACCTTTACTACGGGTCCCTTCGCGGCATAGTCTCTGAGCTTGACCCCCACAGCGCCTTTGTCACCCCCGACGAGCTTGACGATTTCATGAAAAGCCTGCGCGGGGACTTCGGCGGGTTGGGAATCTTTGTCACGATGGAGAACGGGGTACTTACCGTCATAACGCCGATAGAAGGGACACCCGCCTTCAAGGAAGGCATACTCGCGGGCGACAAGATACTCAAAGCCGACGGCGAGTCGCTTGAAGGGCTTTCCCTGTTAGAAGCAACCCGGAAGCTTAGAGGCCCTGTAGGCACAAAGGTGGCGCTGGAGATACTGCACCCGGGCGAGAGAAAGCCATCCGAGGTAACGATAACGCGCGCCAAGATAAAAATCCAGTCGGTCAAAGGTGCGCGCATGGTTGATAAGGAGTCGAACACAGGTTACCTTCGCATAACCCAGTTCCAGGACGACACTGCCAAACAGTTCCGCAAGGCGATTGAAAGGCTCAAAAGCGAGGGAATGGAGAAGCTTATCCTGGACCTGCGATTCAACCCGGGCGGGCTGATGGGCAGCGCGGTGGAAGTAGCTGGTGAATTCCTCGATGAGGACGTGATAGTATCCACCATCGAGCGCGGCAAGGTGGAGGAACCGGAGAATGCATCAAAGGGCGGCGTGCTCCTGCGCGAGCCGGTGGTTGTGCTTATAAACAAGGGCTCTGCAAGCGCGGCGGAGATATTAGCTGCAGCCCTTCAAGACCACAGGCGCGCGATTACCCTCGGGGCGCGCTCGTTCGGCAAGGGTTCGGTCCAGTCAGTCTTCAGGGTTGACCGCGGCCACTCGAGGCTTAAGCTTACAACAGCCTACTACTACACTCCGAACGGCCATTGCATTCACACAGGCGTCGCCTGCAAACATGGCGGCAAGTACTGTTTCCACAAGCAAAATAACGGAGAACTCAAGCTCGGCGGTCTGCGGCCCAACGTGGAAGTCAAGATGTCGCACTCAGAAGAACTCAGCCTCAGAAACCTGATTCACGACCGCGATATAGAAGACCACAAGCACAACAGCGAAGCAATAGCCGGCTACGACAAAAAGATTCTGGAGGTTGACACCCAGCTTCGCCGCGCAATCCAGTACCTCAAAGAGCCGGAACTCTACAAAGAAGCTATTTCAAGAAAAGATATCACCAAAACCTGGTAGAGCACAGTGCATATTCTCGGCATTGAGACATCCTGCGATGAAACCGCCTGCGCGGTTGTGGAAGATGGAGAAAAAATTCTCTCCAACGTGGTTCTTTCCCAAATCCGGCTGCACAGCCCGTTCTCGGGGGTCGTGCCTGAAATAGCGTGCCGCGCGCACGTGCACTGGCTTATCAAGATTATTGAGGAAGCCCTCAATGAGGCTGGTATAGACGCCTCAGATATTGACGCGGTGGCTGTAACCAACCGACCCGGGCTGATAGGCGCGCTTCTCGTCGGAGTTGCATCTGCGAAGGCGCTTGCACTCGCGCTGGAGCGGCCGCTCGTCGCGGTCAACCACCTCCAGGCCCACATTTACGGCGCGGTTATGTCCAACCCCGAGCTGAAGTTTCCCTTTATCTCAATGGTAATTTCAGGAGGCCACACTTCGATTTATCACACTATTAGCGCTACGGAAAGTGAGCTTCTCGGCGCCACCACAGATGATGCGGTAGGCGAAGCTTTTGACAAGGTTGCCAAAGTGCTGGGTCTCCCGTATCCCGGCGGGCCCTCGATTGAAGAAGCATCGCAGGGCGGCAATCGGCAGGCGGTGGACTTCCCGCGCCCGCTGCTGGGGCCGGATTCGCTCAAGTTCAGCTTCAGCGGCCTGAAGACCGCCGTGCTCTACCATGTGCGGGGCCATGACCCGCAAAACCCCCGAAAACTCGCCCCTGAAAAAGTTCCCGACATCGCCGCCTCATTCCAGGAAGCGGTCGTTGACGTGATTGTCGAGAAGGCGCTGCGTGCAGCGGCTCAGACAGGGATTCGCCAGCTCGCCGTAACCGGGGGAGTCGCTTCGAACAAGAGGCTGCGCGAGAAACTGTGCGAAACTGTAACGGGTGTGGATATTTTCTTCCCGCCGCCGCAGCTTTGCACAGACAACGCAGCTATGGTTGCAGGGCTCGCATACGAGCTGCTCAAAGAAGGCCAGAAAGCCGCCCTTGACTTGGATGCGTATTCGCAGGTATAATCACTGCCAGGACAGGGGGATGTTACCATGCTGTATGCTGTAATAATGGCG
>CAYWBA010000327.1:0-4017 GCA_964455955.1 uncultured Planctomycetota bacterium
CGCGAGATGGACATACCTCAAACTACTCTGGAAATCATATACGGTGCCCTGACAGCTTCAAGGGGCGTAGCCTCCGACCACAATCCTGAAAGCGGCTGGACCCTGACGGAGGTGCTCGAGGACGAGGAAACTCAGAAGCCCGATGATGTCCTTGTCGAGATGTACGAACTCGAAATGATAAGGGAACTCCTTGACGCGATTGACGAAAGGGAGGCCAGGGTCCTGCGGATGAGGTTCGGCCTTGACGACCGGGAACCGCGCACACTCAAAGAGATTGGCCAGGTGCTGAACCTCTCGAGAGAGCGCGTCCGCCAGATTGAGCGTGATGCTCTTCGCAAGCTTAACCGCATTGTGACCCGCCGCAGGCGGCACCGGGGGAGGTCTCATGGAAAAACTTAAAGCAAGAATCCGCGATATCCCCGACTTTCCCAAGGAAGGCATAGTTTTCAAAGACATTACCCCCTTGCTTCTGGACCCCGAGTGTCTCCAGCTCGCGGTCCGTTCGATTGCCGAGAAGTTCCGCGGCGCCGGTGTAGCCAAGGTCTGTGCCGTGGAGGCCCGGGGGTTCATTTTGGGCCCCGCCGTCGCGTGCGAACTTGGCGCAGGCTTTGTCCCGATACGCAAGCCCGGTAAGCTGCCGGCAAAGACCTGCTCGCACTGCTACGACCTCGAATACGGCACCGACACGATAGAAATACACGAAGACGCAATCTCACCGGGTGACAAGGTGCTTATGGTTGACGACCTGCTGGCCACCGGCGGCACCATGGAAGCTGCATGCAAGCTGGTGGAAGGCCTCGGCGGCCAGATTGCGGGCATAGGTTTTCTGGTAGAGCTTGTGTTCCTTCAGGGCGCCAAAAAGTTGGAAAAGTACAACGTAGTATCACTCATCACGTTCGAATCGTGAGCCGTGGCCAGCTCACATCAAGTCGAAATAGATGTGATGTACCGCTTCCAGTCTTCATCAAGCTTGTTTTCATCAATAGGGAAGTGTTTGCCGAATGCCTCGACAGGCTTAACCCCCTCCTTCCTGAACTCCTTGAAGTATTCCTTGAACCTTTTCATATGCTTCTTCGAGGCATGTATAAGGTAATGGACCAGGCCCCAGCCGTGCGCATAGTGGAAAGCGGAATAGCCGCGCTGAACCATACGGATAAGTTCCGGTAGCTTTGTGTACCGGTTGGTAGTCATGGCCTGCTTCAGCGTGCCGTGCCTCAGCTTGTTAATTTGCCCGGTCGCAAGCTTGCCGCCACTCATCTCGGCGCACTCGAAGTAGGTCGCAAGCCCTTCCACCATCCAGATTCCGCCCGGCACTCTCGTCAGACCCAGCATATTGGGCCAGATAATGCCCTGGAACTGGTGAGTGCCCTCGTGAAACAGCACGACCTGGGTGCTGAGCCTGGCGCTCTCGGCCAGGAAGCAGACTATCTTGCTGCCGTCGTAATACCCACCCACATTGGCCCCTTTGTGGTCTTTCCGCATGAATTCCTGCTGGTTCGCGTACATGTGAACGAGGAAAGGTATTTTTATCTCTTCCTTGTAGGCGAATATCCTGATGTAGTTCTTGCACATCTTGTCCATGAGCTTCGCGTAATATACAATCTTCTCCTGCGGGGCGTTCGACATGAAAATGTAGTACTTCGCCTCAACGTGGCGCTGCCAGCCGAGACGTTTCTTGTAAGACTTAATCCATTTCTTGCGCTCCGCTTTGTCAACGGGTACGGGGCTCTTCTTGCCGAAATTCTTTCGCCGTATCGCAGCACCGGCATCGCCGGATTCATCCTCCGCAGGGTCTTCTTCTACTTTTTCGCCTCTTGCCTCTTTTTCCTTCCGCTCTTTTTCCTTTCTCTTTAAACGCTCTTCCTTGCGCTTCTTCTCCTCATTGTCCCAGGTTTTTTTGGAGACCCAGGTGCCGTCCTCGCGCTTCACCAGGCCCGCCTTGTACTTGTCCATATCTTCCGGTGCCATCCAGACGCCGCCGAACAGGACCCACCCGCGCGCCTTGTAATACTCTTCTTCCTTCTCGTACCACTTGCCCTTGTACTTCTTGTGGCCCAGCTTATCCCGGGCCGCCCCATTATCCGAGTCCGCAGCCACCGCCTTCTGGAAGCACTCCTTCGCCTTCTCGGGCTGGTTGTTCTCCCCGCAGAAAAGACCCAGCTCGTACCAGCCCTCGGAGTCGCCGCCCTCAAGCCTGGACGACCTCTTCTTGAACTCCTTGTCGAAATCGAAGCCGTACTCGATCGACTCTATGTTGTCCCGGCTTATCTCCTGTTCGCCATACTTGCCGCGCAGGACTATGTAGTCATCAGTCTCCTTGATAATCTCGCCGCGTAGCTCCTGGCCGCTGCTAAGCCTGACAATGTCCTCCGCCAGGCCGCTGCTGCAAAGAGCAAGCACAAAACCCGCCACAAGCAGAAAAGTTAGCAACCCCTTCGCCTTCATGCCTTTTCCCCCGAAGATAAAACTTCTGTTTCGCCGGCACAGCGACTGTACCGTGATTCACCAGATTATACACCTTCCTTACATCAATATAATTGGGCTAACTAAGCCAACAGTTAGACCAAAAATTAAAAAAATTTCGTAGCAAGCCGTGGGCTTGTTTCCCGCGGGTGTTTACCCGCGCCACTTGCAACGCGGAAATGTTTTGGAAGCACCGCGTCGAAAGTGGCGCAGCCACCGTTGACAGTGGTGAAAGCCAGTCTCCTGTCCTTAACTCGGGACGACATGAGGAAGTCTCAGCAGCTAATTCAAATTGTCCAAGAGCAACCCCCCGTCCGCGTCTGTAAATACATCTGTAAATAGCTTGTGCGGGAGGCAGATGTCGTAACCTGCTTCTGGCATAAGGAGTTACAATAGCAGGCAATTCAAAACAGGTGCACCTGTTTACAGATTTCGCGGGGGTCTCAGTTACGTTTGCGTGGGATAGCGTGAATTGGGGATGGACGCAACCTCTTGCTACATATACAGGTTGCGTCGAAACAGACGGTGTGGGCGTGTGTAACATGTTGTCCTGCTGTAAGTTACGTTCAAATTGAACCGCAGAGTCGCGGAGATTCGCAGAGAAGACCTTTTCCTTTTTTTTTGAACCGCAGATACACGCAGATACAAATTTTTAACAAATAAATTCTTCTTGTTTTTTCCCCTCTGCGCTTATCTGTGTTCATCTGCGTTTATCCGCGGTTAAATTCTTTATTACGCGCTGCAAGGCTGAGCCTTGACGCAATAAACCCGCTACTTTGACCTAACTTCTATCAACTTTGGTGGCGCAGCCACTTCTGTCAAAAGTGCTTGCAGCACCACAAGTCACTCACCGTTTTGTATCCAGATTCAATCTGGCGGCTAAACATGCGGCTTCGCCGCCATTGCCTATTGCCCATTGGCTGCGGCTTGCTGCCGGATACCCGCGCCCTGAAGAGGCGCGGCTTGCTTTTCTTACCTTCAACTTTGAACCTTTAACCTTTAACCCTTCTTCCACACTATTATACGCACAAGAACCGGAAATGTTAGCAAAAATCTGCTGGAATTTCTGAAAAACTACCTGTCAGTCATTAGCCCTGCGTACATTGCCAGATGTATTTCTCCCCACGCTTGCGCGTGGGGCTTCCAGGTTATTTTTGCCAGCCAGATTCTTGTTCAGGCAAACAGGCTTGTGGGTTTCTGAAAGACAACGTTCGTACAGGCGTTTATACTTTTCCGGTTCGTAGGTGGCGCCGTCTGAATATCTTTCTGGCGGGTGAACATATTCCTTCGCGCGGCGGGTCCTGAACCCGCGGGGGTCGCCCGGCAGCCAGTATCCGTAAGTAGTCCATGTTATCAGAAAATACATATAACCTTCTCAAGGAAGCCCCACGCGCAAGCGTGGGGAAACAATGCACATTAAGTTGTGGCTACACAAAGTGGAACATCGCCATCTTCTTGTTTTAATCATCCTTCTGCGCTGCACGTGGTTCCCGCTGTAATTATACACGTTAGAGTCGGGGCGGGCAAGGGAGTTAAAAGTTCAAAGTGATAAAT
>CAYWBA010000328.1:0-4003 GCA_964455955.1 uncultured Planctomycetota bacterium
GACCCGGACCTTCCTGTCAACCCTGAGGGCGAACGAATGGAAGTTCTTGGGGCCCTCGAGTGCGTGGATTATGTTTTTCCGTTTTCCGATCCTACCGTAGATAATGTGCTCCTTCGGCTCAAACCCCACTATCACGCCAAGGGGAGAGATTACACGGAAGAAACCGTACCAGAGCGCCAGACAGTTCTGTCCTACGGCGGAAAGATTGCAATTACGGGCGACCCCAAGAACCACGCCACAACCGACATTATCGCCAGGATTCGCAGGATCGCTCAAAAGTGAATAACGACGAATCCAACAAACCTGTGCTATCGCGCCGTGGATACCCTGTTGAGCGCCGCTTTGGCAAGCTGCTCAAGAGATACGCGGCCTATTGGGTCGGTGTTCTCATTACACGAGCGCTCGCGGAGGTGCCGCTCGCAGTGTGCTCGTGGGCGCTGAGCCGCTTTCTTGCTGCATGGAACATGTTTCCCACAAAACACCGGGAACGCAGCCTGACTCACATGCAGCAGGTTTTTGGACCCTCCCGCAGCAAAACCTGGTACAACAAGACTGCAAAAAAGATGTTTATGAACCTTGGACTCAACCTGGCGGAGTTTCTTCACATCCCCGCCATGCCCGGCAGCCGCCTCACCAACCTTGTGGATGGAACAGATTTCAGGCAGAAAGTAGCGTCAGCCCTCTCAGGCGGTAGAGGTGTAATCTGCGTTACCGGGCATATCGGCAACTGGGAGCTTCTTGCAGCCTATTGCGCAAAATTCTTCCCAACCACTGTAATTGCAAAGCGAATCTACTTCGAGAAGTTCGACCGCGAGGTGGACGAAAGAAGAAAGCGGCTGGGTATGGAACTCATTTATCAGGAAGGCGGCTTGCGCCCGATTGTTCAGGCTCTCAAGTCGAACCGCGTAGTAGGCATACTGGCCGACCAGGATATCCCCGACGCCGCCGGGGTTTTTGTCAACTTCATGGGCAAAGAAGCGTACACCCCTGTTGCGCCCACAGCGCTGGCCCTGGCTAACAAAACGCCGCTTTTCGTCGTGTGCATGGAGCGTATGGAAAATGGCAGGCACCGCATCAAGATAAGCGATGTAGAGATACCCTGCAGCGGGGACAGGGAGAAAGACAGGCTCGAGCTTACGCACAGGTGGAATGAAATCCTTGTGAGTTCTATCCTGGAGCGCCCGGAGCAATGGGTCTGGTTCCACAGAAGGTGGCGGACAAGGCCCTCAGGCTCTCAAGGTCAAAACACGCGGGGAAGTTCTTCTCCGTAAGGCACCGTCAGTATGCGCGAGGCGCCGGAAGGCGTCTTGAGCACGACACGTGCACCTTCCGCTTCCGTGACACGGCCTACAATTGCAGCATTCTTGCCGTACTTGTCCCGCCTCATGGCGGAAAGCGCCCTGCCGGCCGTTCGTTCTGAGCAAACAACAACCATTACCCCTGCGTTCGCCACGGAGAGGGCGTCAAGCCCCAGCATTTCGCACACGCTTTCAACTTCCGGCCTCACAGGGATCAAATAGTGGTCTATTTCAATCTCTACGCCGGAGGCGGTCGCTATCCTGTTCAGCGCCGCAGCTAACCCACCGCGGGTCGCGTCCTTGAGGCAGCGAACTGACACGCCCGATCCGGCAAGCGCGCGAACAAGCGAGCCGAGCGGGGCCACATCACTCGCCACAGTATTCTTGAACTCCAGACCCTCCCGCTCACACATAACTGCGATGCCGTGGTTGCCGATAGTGCCCGATACCAAAACGACATCCCCGGGCCGGGCCCTGTCTGCGCCAACCCTGATGCCTGGAGTCGCGACGCCGAGCCCCGAAGTACTCACAAACAGCCTGTCGGTCGAGCCTTTCTCGACTACCCTCACGTCGCCCGCCACCACCATGACCCCCGCTTCAGATGCCGCGTTCCTGACAGACAGAACCACTTTTTCAAGTATTGAAATCGGGAGGCCTTCCTCGATAACCAGCCCCAGCGAGATTGCAACAGGGGTTGCACCCGAGGCTGAAAGGTTGTTCACCGTTGTGCATACGCAAAGCCTGCCTATGTCGCCGCCCCTGAAGAAAAGCGGGCTTACAACATAAGTATTCGTTGTAAACATAATCTTTCGACCGCGCTTCACAATGGAGGCGCTGTCCTCAAGCCTGTCAAGGGCTGGATTCGACAGGTGCTTGACTATCAGTCTGTTTATCAGATCCTGCATAAGCGTCCCGCCCCCGCCGTGCGCGAGCACGACGCTGGGGCCTTCCTCGACAGGCCTCATGTCCTTTTTACGCAGGTCCAGCAGGTTCAGCTCTCTGCGGTTCTCCCGGAGGGCGCGGGCTACCAGCTCCAATGCTTCCTCTTCCGTCCGGCCGTCAAGCACCCAGCCTTCATCCGCCGAAGGTTCAACCTCCCATTTCGCATTCTGGCACACAGCTCTCCAGTAAAAAGGTGCGCTGTCTACCGTAACGACCCCGTTAGCCAGCCACTGGCTTGACATGGGTCGGTAGTACCGGGAATGAACTTCGACCTCTATCGAACTTGGCTGAGCTTGTTGAGCTTTCTTATCCACCATCTACCAACCTGCATAAGTCTTTCAAACTCTATGAGAATCTAACAGAATGCAAACCGAGGTTCAAGCTTTTTCACCCCCCTAATACAGAAGCGGGGTTGCAAATTATCAGGTGATACTCAAGCCCTGCCCCGCAGCAAATCTACCTCGTCCGGCTTCAAGCGCCTGTACTTGCCGGCGCGCAGGCCCTGTACCGTTAGTGGCCCTATAGCCGTCCTTATCAGCCTTCGTACCTTGATTCCCTTGGCAGATAGAACACGGCGTATCTCCCTGTTTCGCCCTTCACTGAGAACCACCTCGAGTTCGCTTCGTCTCTGGCCGCGAACCACAATCTTCACATCTCCAAGCTGCATCTTCCCGCCGGAGGTCCACTCGGGCGACCGGAGTGCCTCCAACTGGCTGTCTGTTATTCGACCGCCCACGGTGACCTTATAGGTCTTCGGGACGCCGTAGCGCGGATGCGTTACACGGGCCGCAAGCTCCCCGTCGTTTGTCAGTATCAGAAGCCCCTCGGAATCCTTGTCAAGCCTCCCCACTATAAACAAACGCTGCGAAAATCCGCCTACAAGCTCCAGTACCGAACGCTCCCCTTGCGCAGGCCTCGCACTGCATTCAAAGCCCCGCGGCTTGTAGAGAAGCAGGTAAACAGGCTTCGCAAGCCTTACAACTTCGCCATCGTACCTGACTTCCTGCCTGACCGGGTCAACCTTGCTGCCGAGTTCGGTGACGGTGTCTCCGTCCACGGTCACACGGCCCTCAAGGATGAGCTGCTCGCACTTTCTTCTTGATGCAACGCCCGCCCTCGCAAGAAACTTCTGTAGCCTCTCAAGCGGCATGCAACTCTTCCCCAAAACGCTATTCCCCGGTAATAGGTATCTTACTGACAGCATCATCTATCTCAGCCTCTATGAGTATAATGATGTAGCTGATTTCCTCGCGCCGCTCCGGGTCCAGGGTGCTGTCCCGCACATCGCGCAGAGTCCGGGCCGCCTGCTCATACCTCGCCACAGCCACGCGCATAAGCTTCGCCCTTTCATACGGGTCGGTCTTCGCCAGCGCGTTATAGTAATACCTGTCAGCCTCCTCCAGAATAGGCCCGACTTTATCAATGCCTGGAGCCTGCGGCAGCTTCACACGAGGCAGCCGGAACATCTCCCGCCTCCGCTCCGCTTCCTCATCCTCCAGGGATGCGCAGCCAAGTAGGAAGCAGGAAACTACAACAGCAATTCCAAGTAATCTGTACATAACCCTTTTCCCCCGGGCTCTGTTTCCAGCCCCAACAGATGTGCAAAATTTACAAATCATCACTGGCTCACGTCTCCACTTACGCAAGAATACTCCAAAATCCTCTTTGCGTAAAGGACTATTTTCCAAACAGATGCTACGAAATCGCTGTGAATCCGGTTGGCGCAAGTCGAAAAACATCTGTATAGTCTCTTGTAAACTCGC
>CAYWBA010000329.1:0-3995 GCA_964455955.1 uncultured Planctomycetota bacterium
AGGGTTAAAGCCATGAAGAACATGATTTTGTTGATGCTGGCCTTCTTTGCCGTGTTTGCTTGCAGCAACGCCTTTGCCCAGGAGAAGCAGGGCCAGCCCGCTGAGCAGCCTGCCAAGGATGCGGCCGCAGCCGATGAGAAAGAAAAACAGAAGCCTCGTGTCGAAAAGATAGAAGGCGACTGCGAGTACAAAGCTTCTGGCGACGCCGGCTGGGTCTCGGCAGAAGAAGGGCAGGCCGTCGAGCAGGGAGGTGCACTGTGCACCGGTTTTGACTCGAAGGTTATAGTGCGCTTTCCCGGAGGCAGCACGATGGAAGTGGGCTCGCTTACCGAAGTTGAGATATCCACTTTCTTCACCGCCAGGAAAGAGCTTGAAGCCAGGCTCAAAGTGTCTGTAGGCTCAATCAGGGTCAAGGTCCAGCGCGGCGAAATACAGTCCGACTTCCAGGTGTCAACACCGCATACCACCACTTCCGTAAAGGGAACAGACTGGGAAGTTTTAACCTCATTCTACGGGGATGTTGTCAAGGTCTACGAAAACGTCATCAACGCCAGGAACAACCTCGATAGAAAAGCCAAGGTCGCCCAGGGCGAGAAAACCAACGACAAGCTGAGTTCGACTGCCGAAATGGAGCGGGAAAGTACCGTTACGCCCACAGTCCCGCTTGGCTCCACGGAAGAAGAGGTCCAGGCATCTACTGCTAACCCTGCAAACCAGGACAAGAGCCCTTCCGAGCTTACCAGCTCTACAAACCCTGACAAGGCTCGGCAGAACGACTCCGATTATTAGGCGGGTGCTTCTATGTCGGGCCAGAGCGCGGTCGGGCCTCGTGCGCGGTTTGAGCTTGCGAGCCTGCTTGTCGGGCTTGCGCTCACCATCCTCCTCGGGGCACTCTGGTTTATCCCGATGATGCGGGTCTTCGAGCTCAAGATGCTCGACTCCTTCTTCGCCCTCAAGGGCCCGCCCGAGCATGACCCCGGGATTGTCCACATCGACATTGATGATTCTTCAATAGAAAAAATCGGCCGCTGGCCCTGGGACAGGTTCAGGCATGCGCAGCTTGTCGATGTGCTGACTGAAGCCGGTGCACAGGCCATCATCTATGATATAACTTTCCCCGACCCCCAGTCGGAAGAAAATGATGCAGCCTTTATCTCCTCCTGCGCGGTCTCGGACAACGTCTACATCGGTTTCAACTTGAACCTCCTGGACAAATCCGCCTTTCTGGTGCAGTCCCTCCCCTGGTATGCCCCTGCGCGCAGAGAGCTGCTTTCAGATATCACCCTGGGCCCCGAAGAGCTCGCATCCCGTCTCGGTGCCGGGACAGAAGAAATCGAGCCGTTCCTGACCCGCGTCAAAGAGGCGGTAATTGAAGAGGAGCTGCGCCGCCGGATAGGCAAAGACAAGGATGTCAACCCCGCGGACTTTCTTCGGGAAATAACCCCAGCCGAAAAGCTCTGCGAAGGCGGTTTTGAGGACAGGACGGTTCGGAGGATATATGAGAGGCTCTCGGCGGAAGATTTGCTTGCAGAATCCGCCCTCAAGTCACGTTCCGGGGAACTTATTGAAGGCAGGTCGCGGCTCACACCGCCGATTCCCGGCCTCGTCCGCGCTGCAAAAGGCTGCGGCTTTGTCTCCGTAGAGCCCGACCGCAGCGATGGGGTGCTGCGCCACATCCCTCTCCTCAGGTCGCACCGGGGCCGCCTCTACAGCTACCTCTCCCTTGTGGTGCTTCGCGATATCCGGGGATTGGAAATTTCCCATAACAAGCGCGAAATCATCTTTAAGTCTGAAGCTCAAGAACTGAAGTTGCCTCTGGATGAGCAAAATGAGGTCCTGCTGGATTGGGCAAGCGTAGAGGATTTTGAGCGCGTTCCCTTCGCCGCAGTTGTCCAGATTGCGGACATGCGAGAGGCGGCGCTAAGAAATCTCTCTCAGGAAGCTCTGACCTCGACAGGAATGAATGCAGAGCTTCTGCGAGAGTGCGACAAGCTTCGCTTGCTCAAGAGGGAAGCTGCTGCTTCAGCAGAGCCGAAAGCGATGCGGGACGCTATTGTCGGGCAGCAGGCAATCTGCATGAAAGAACAGGATGCCCTCCTCGCCCGGCTTGAGCGCCTCGTCGCTTCCGCGAAGCGCCGCGGCGTCAAAGGCGAGCAGGGAGAGAAAGCCGAGGCCTTCGACCGCCTTGTAAAAGGCACAGGACGACTTCTTGAGAGAGCCGGGGACCTTGTCGGGAAGCTCAGGAAAGAAGTTGAAGGAAAAATCTGCATCGTAGGTGCCACGCACACCGGCTCCACAGACCTTCACCAGACCTCCATTGCGACAGAGGTACCGGGCTGCATGGCGCATTCCACGCTTCTCTCCATGTTTTACGCACGCTCATTCCCGCGGGAGCCCTGGCGCTGGTCTTCCCTCGTCATGCTTGTTCTCGCCGGCTCCATCATTTCGCTTGTTTCGGCACGGCTGTCTGCGCTTCGCAGCGTCGTGGTAACCGTAGCGGCGCTCCTCGGGCTTTCTGCTGCTCTTTTCAGCCTGTTCGCCTCTGGTGGAATCTTCCTGGGCCTTGCCAGCCCCGTAAGCTCCATGGTGCTTGCTTTCGCCGGGACTGCGGCCTATCGCCGCTTTGCCGAGGAGCGCGCGCGCCGCAAGGTTAGGAGCATATTTCAGCGGCAGGTCGGTGAGGCGGTCGCGGAACAGCTCATCCGTGGCGGTGAAGAAATCAAACTCGGCGGCGAAATGCGTACCGCAACAGTCTATTTCTCCGACATCGCCGGCTTCTCCACAATCTCCGAGAAACTTACCCCGCCGGAGCTCGTCGAGCTTCTCAATGAGTATTTCTCAATTATGTGCGTGCCGGTGGTTGAGACGTACGGCGGCTATCTCGATAAGTTCGAGGGCGACGCCATCCTGGCAGTGTTCGGCGTGCCACTTGCAGGTGAAAACCACGCCCGCGATGCATGCTTCGCCGCGCTGCAGAACCAGGAAGCGCTCGCCGAACTGCGCCAGAAACTCTCCCGGGAAGGAAAGCCCGAAATCCGGCAGCGAATAGGCATAAGCACAGGCGAAATGGTTGTGGGGTATGTGGGCTCCCCCCAGCGGCACGATTACACTGTGCTCGGCGATGCGGTCAACCTCGGACAGAGGCTCGAGGCGGCCAACAAGCTTTACAGAACTTCAATTATCATCAGCGAGTCCACCTATGAGCTGGCGCGGGAATTCATCGAGGTGCGAGAGCTTGACCTCGCA
The DNA here is from genome assembly GCA_964455955.1 of uncultured Planctomycetota bacterium. Classification (GTDB taxonomy): domain Bacteria; phylum Planctomycetota; class SKW154; order SKW154; family DAOVDS01; genus CAYWBA01. Next base: position 3,247 of record CAYWBA010000329.1, read on the forward strand.
CGCGTGCCGGGGCGCATGGAGCCGGTGAAAACATTCGAGCTCGCATGTAAGAAAGGCGACTTGCCTGAGAGTAAGCGCGAGGCTTTTGAGTTGTTTGCCCGGGCACTTGCGCATTATCGGGGCCGCGAATTTTCGGAGGCACTTGCGCTTTTCAAGAAGATTCTTGAACTCCTGCCAGGAGACGGGCCTTCTCAGCTTTACATCAAACGCTGCCGGGACCGTCTCGCTTCAGGCACCCCGAAAGACTGGGACGGCGTACATGATGTCGGCTTGAAGTAGCGCCTTTCAGCCGCGAGATGCACAGGTCCGCGGGTTCCCGGTTATCGCTTCTTCCTTTTCGCTGTCTTCAGCTTGATTTTGTTTTTTCCCTTCACCTTGACTTCAAAGATTTTGGGGTTCAGCCTGTTTCCGCGAGACTTGCCTCGGGCGTGTACCATATACCCCTTTCTTCTCAACGCCTTGAACACATCGCGCACAGAGCCGGTGGATGACATGTTGAACTTCGCGCCGGCTTCCCGAATCGTCGGCGGGCCGTAACCCGCCTCAACCTGTGCTACGACATATTCGAGCACCCGTGCCTGCTTCTTTGTCAATGGCTTGAGTTCCATACAACCCTCCTTTTTCCACTGCCAGAACTCTTTGCACAAATCAGGGCTAAGACAAAATACCACGCTCTCAGCGTGCCATAACTTGCGACACAACGGAGAGGGCGGGATTCGAACCCGCGGTACGTGTTAGCGCACACACGC
>CAYWBA010000330.1:0-3991 GCA_964455955.1 uncultured Planctomycetota bacterium
CCACGTCAAGCTTGCCGATATGGGGCTTGCCAAGCAGATTGACGAAGGCTCCGAGACAGGGCTTACACTTGAAGGCACTGTGATGGGTACGCCGCATTACCTGGCGCCCGAGCAGGCCCGCGACTCGAAAGCTGTTGACCAGCGTGCCGACATATACTCGCTCGGCTGCACACTCTACCAGATGCTTACAGGAAAAGTGCCCTTCTCAGGCAGCTCCACCTATGATATCCTTCGCAAGCACGAAAGCCAGGAGCCGGTGTTTCCCGTTGGATGCGGCGTCCCGCAGCCGGTTCGAGCGCTTGTCTGCAGAATGATGGCCAAGTCGCCCCAGGACCGGCCGCAAACCCCGGCGGATGTGATTGCTGAAATAGACACCCTCAAGAGCAGCCTCACGACTGGCACAATAACCCCGGTGCCTACAGAGCCGGTTCTTTCCGGCGGCCGGCCGACACCTGTCCCAACGCCGGTTGCAGAACTTGTCCCGACAGAAGCGGCAACCCGGCCCGAGACACGGGCACAGCCCGGGCGCCGCAAAAGTCATCTTTATGCAGTAGTGGCGGTGCTGGCGGCAGTGGTCGTGATTGTTGTGGCGCTCCTTGTTACCAGGGCCTACCGGAAGGCGCAAATCCCCATGAAGCGCTTCCAGCACGCCCGGCACTACGCGGAGAAAAACCCTGATGATGTCGAGGGCATTCTTCGCAGATACGATGAGGTAACCAAAAAGTTCGAGGGAACAAAAGCCGCCAGAATGGCCCAGCAGGCGATACTTGACATAAGCTACAAGCAGCTTGAGGAGACTCTCCGCGGACAAAAGGGCGACCTTGACAAAGTGCTTGAAAAGCTTCAAGAACTGCACAAAGAAGCTGTTGACCCCGCCTTTGCACACAACGTGGCGCAGAACATAAGAAATCTTAAAAAGGCGCAGGAGGAAGGACGCAAGAGAGAAATTGAACGCTTTGTCAAGGGTCTGGAAAAGCTTCTCCAGGAAGGCAAATATGGAGAGGCGCACAAAGGTATTACCACCATGCAACTGGCCGTTGATGGAAAAACTGTAGCGCTGCGTGCCCTGCCAAACGCCATCATTGAAATGAAGCCCGAAGTGGCTGAAAAAGCCAGAATCGAGCGCGTGATCCGCTCCTTCTACGAGGCTGCCTTTAACAAGGACTGGGAAAGCGCTGCCAAGTTCGTTGACCCCGCACAGGTCGGGACAGACAAGAAAAAAGCCTTCATGGGCTTCCTGGCCCACCTGCTCACCCGGCCCATGCAGCTCGAGACCATAGAGATAAAAAAGATAGAGCTCGACCTGCCTGGGAAAAAGGCGAGAGTTCACAGCTCGATGACGTTGAAGCGCAGGGCAGACCCCGAAAAAGCGCCCAGGCTCACTACGCCGGTTGAAAACCTTGTTCTCAATATTGATGGGAGATGGTACCTGCACTTCGAAAAGAAACAAGTCCCCCAGCCCAAAAAGCCGAAGAGGCCTACACCCAGGGACAGGTTCAAGCGCCCCAACCGCAGGTAGCTCTTCCTCCAGCCAACCTGACCCTGCGATAACCTTGCACGTTGACTATTCGGTTGACAGGGACAGATAAGTGAATTACAATCACGCTTTCCCGGCTGCGCGCCCGGGGTGAAATACAGCTAAGACAGGATATGGCATGGCGGATGACAAAGACGCGGCAACCCCGGACACCAGCGGCACGGGCTCCGGCCTGGAAGGCGACTACTACCGGGAGCGTTTGAAAAAAATCGAAACTCTGAGGGAAAAGGGGATAGACCCCTACGGCCACAGGTTCGATGGCGCAGAACCGATTGAGCAGGTTGCTGCCTCGTTCGAAGAGGGCTCCGAGCGGAAGGTCCGCGTCGCGGGCCGCATAATGGCTCTCCGAAGCCACGGCAAGGCTGCGTTCTTCGATATCCACGACAGGACCGCGAAGATGCAGGCCTACATTAAGAAAAACGCCATAGGGGCTGAGGCTTTCGAAATTTTCCGCATGCTCGATGTCGGCGATATTGTCGGGCTTGACGGCCCGCTCGCAAAGACCCGCACCGGCGAGCTCACCGTATTTGTAGAGAAGTTCGAACTCCTCTCCAAGTCCCTCATGCCTATGCCGGAAAAGTGGCACGGGCTCAAAGATGTTGAGCTGCGATACAGGCGCAGGTACGTTGACCTCTTCGCCAACCCGCACGCGAAGGAGATTTTCAGCCGCAGGGTCAGGGCGATAGCGAGAATTAGAGAGCTGCTTGCCGCGCGCTCCTTCACCGAGGTCGAAACGCCCGTGCTGCATTCTATCCCCGGCGGCGCAGCGGCCAAGCCCTTTACAACCCACCACAACACGCTCGGCATGGACCTGTACCTGCGCATAGCGCTGGAGCTGCACCTCAAGCGCCTGCTTGTAGGCGGGCTCGAGCGGGTCTACGAGCTTGGCCGCGTTTTCCGCAACGAGGGTATCTCGCCGAGGCACTCGCCCGAGTTTACCATGCTCGAACTCTATCAGGCCTACGGCGACTACACCGACATGATGGAGATAACGGAGGAAATCTTCTCCACGCTCGCCCTCGAAGTCTGTGGAAGCTACGAGGTAACTTACGGCGAGAAGACATTCAACCTCAAGCCCCCCTACCTGAAGCAGGCCTACGGCGAGCTTTTCGAGAAACATGCCGGCTTCTCGATGCTGGACGAAGACACCGTCCGCAAGCACGCGGCGGATTTGGAGCAGCCCGCGGAAGGCCTGAGCATCTGGGGCCTTGTAGATATGCTGTTTGAACACTACGTCGAGCCGCAGCTTGACGGCCCTGTCTTTGTGATAGACTACCCGGTCGCGATATGCCCGCTCGCCAGGCAGAAACCCGGCGACCCCGGGATATGCGAGCGCTTTGAGCTCTACATCGGCGGGGTGGAGCTGGCGAATGCATTTACAGAGCTCAACGACCCTGTCGAGCAAAGGAAACGTTTCGAAGACCAGCTCAGGCACCACGCAGACGCGGCCGGCAAAATAGACGAAGACTTCCTGCTGGCGCTGAGCTACGGAATGCCCCCCGCGGGCGGGCTTGGCATTGGCATTGACAGGCTTGTCATGCTGCTTACTGACAGCCGTTCGATTAGAGATGTTATCTGGTTCCCGCTTCTGCGGCCTGCTGATAAGGACAGATAGCCCGTGTACAAACTCTTCATAGCGCTGAGGTATCTCAGACGCCGCATCATTACCTATATCGCCATCGCCGGCGTGAGCGTGGGCGTGATGGTGCTGGTAATAGTGCTCTCCGTCATGGGCGGCTTCCAGCGCGAGTTCCGTGAGAAGATACGCGGCACCATGGCCGACGTGATTGTCGCCCAGGACAGCTTCGGGATGAAGAACTACGGCGAGATAGTCGAAAAGGTGCTCAAGGTGCCGGGCGTGAAAGCCGCATCCCCATATATCCAGAATATCATACTTATCAAGGGCGTGCAGATAGACTTCGGCTTTATAAAAGGCATCGAGCCCGCAACCGAGCCGGAAGTCACCAGGCTCGCCGAATACCTGCTTCGAAGAGAAGAGACCGAAACAATTGTCCGTTACGACCGCCTCAAGATGGGAATAGAGGATATCGAGAACACCATTGCAGCCACCGAACAATATGCGAAGGCGAAGGGCATTAGCAGGAGCCGCCTCGATGCTGTTTCTTCGGTGCAAAAGAAGAATCTTGAGCACCTTCGCAAAGACTTTGCGGAAGCCGAGAAGCGCTACGACAGGCTTGATGACCGCAAGCCGCTTTCGGCAGAGGAAATACTCCTGCTCTTCGGTGAGAGAACCACAGACCTGCCCGGCATTGTCGTCGGGATAGAGCTTTTCAAGCACTATCAGTTGGAGATAGGCAGCGAAAATACCCTGCTCACCGCCTCCAGCCTCGATGTCGAGGAGTCCAACCAGCAGCGCTTCGAAATCCTCGGCGCCTTCCGGACCGGCATGTTCGAGACCGACTTCCGCTACGTCTACGCCCACATATACGAGGT
>CAYWBA010000331.1:0-1450 GCA_964455955.1 uncultured Planctomycetota bacterium
GTCGCGCAAGCAATTGAGGCATTAGGCGGCGGCTTTCTCGGACATTCGGCCAACACGACTTTACGCGAGAGATTGCGACTCGGCAAGGAATCTGACGGCATCGACAAGCAGGATTACTATCGCCAGGTTTTACGAGTCGTTTACCGGCTGCTTTTTCTATTTGTGGGTGAGGACCGCGACCTCCTGCTCCTCCCGGCTGAGGACAACCCGGCGCTAGCCGCCACGCGCGATATCTACGCTCGTTATTATTCCACGCAACGTCTTCGCCGTTTGTCTGAGCGCCGACGCTCTGCTCGCCACTGCGACCTTTACCGAGCGCTCCGTCTCGTCTTCGGCAAACTTCACACCGGTTGTACGGAACTGGCTCTGCCCGCCCTCGGCTCGTACCTCTTCTCGCCTGAAGCCACGCCGGACCTGGGCGATGCGGACATCGCCAACGCCGATCTCCTGGCGGCCATTCGGTACCTGACTTTCACCGTGGATGGCAACGTTCGCCGAGTCGTGGACTATCGCAACCTCGGCCCGGAGGAACTTGGCAGCGTCTATGAGTCGCTTCTGGAGATGCACCCTGAGATGAATCTGGAAGCCGGGCAATTCAAGCTTGACGTCGCAGCCGGGTCCGAGCGTAAGACCTCCGGCTCCTACTATACGCCATCCAGTTTGGTCAACTGCTTGTTGGACTCCGCGCTCGACCCGGTTCTGGATGAGGCATGCAAGAAGCTTGAACTTGAGAAAGCGCTGCTGAATCTTAAAGTCTGCGACCCTGCCTGCGGCTCCGGGCATTTTCTAATTTCAGCGGCGCACCGCATTGCCAAACGTCTTGCCGCCATCCGCGCCGGCGAGGAGGAACCTTCACCGAAACAATATCAACACACCCTGCGCGATGTAATCGGCCGCTGCATCTATGGCGTGGACATCAATCCTATGGCAGTGGAACTTTGCAAAATCAATCTCTGGTTGGAAGCTATCGAACCCGGAAAACCGCTTTCGTTTCTCGACCACCATATCAAGTAGGAGAGACCTACCGGCAGCAGATGTTTCCTTCAGTGTGGCTTTTATGAACTTGTTGAGCACATCTTCGGAAGCAGATTTTATATCTAAGTTAGTATCACCATGGAGAATTGTTCCAAACAAGCCTATCAGGAGAGGATCTTTCCCCAACTCTGAGGCCAAAGTATTCGTTTCCGCAATCGTCACGCTTACTCCAGCAGAGTCACACAATTTACTTATAGCCGCGACGCTTTCAGCAGTGCTCATGGGGCCAACAGTAGTGATTCGCAACCATGAGAGACTGCTTGCCTCTTCAGCAAAGACCTCCCAGACATGAGGCCAGACAGGACAGACAATGAGCGGAAGTAGGCCCCGATACCCGAAATCGGGATTCGCCGATGGTAGTGGTTTTAACCAAGAAAGGACATGTGGTTGCCATGACTGGAGATGGGGTGAACGA
>CAYWBA010000331.1:1460-3991 GCA_964455955.1 uncultured Planctomycetota bacterium
TCTGAGCATCTTGACAGGATTCTTCACCCTGTTTATGTCATCCACAACCACTAACAATCTCGATGGTTCTGTAACCAAGCGCAGGCATGTATTGCCTTGGTCACCAGCAAGAGACTTATGGAGGTCGCGCAATGTAACTCCAAGAGCACCTTCCAATGACACGCAATTCTCCACTAACTCGGGACGCACCCAGATGCCGTGTTCTCCGCGCGATAAGTGCTGCTCCAGAACACGATAGGCGCATGCACTTTTACCACAGCCTGATTGACCCAGTAATATTTCCAGTTGACACGAGTGTTTGTAAATGCCTTCCATAATAACTCCAAGGAGTTTGCGCTGGACCCATGTGCCAGGATCAGTCAGGAGCAACTGATTCTCATATAGATGAAGGCTCTTCTTGCCTAGACTGTGTAGCTGTGGTACTGACAGAAGCTCAGCTTCAACACCAAGATGCTGCCTTCGGAGCCAGTGTCCGATACTCTTGTTGTCGAGGAAGTCGGATAGTCTCGACACTTCCCATATGTCAACTGTAATTACGGATTCCGCAGCTTGCCTGTACATTTCCTTTACGAGTTTCTCTCCGGGGAATCTGTTCGTGGCCAGTATCAATGTGAAAATTGCATTCGGAAAGTCGTTAGCTATTTCCTTTGCTTCGTTTACGGCCTTGACCAGGTCATCCTCCAGCCATTTCTTTCTCAGATGTTTCTTGTTGGTTGTGGTTGCTTGGAACATCAGAGAGTGAGGGGGATCACCGGCAGACATTGATAGACATTGCTACAGGACACTCATGCTGCAGGCACTGCGCCCAAGACAGGAAAGTCGCAAAGAAGGTCGTTGAAGTGTGGCCGGAGCATATTAGAAGCTACCTCGAAGCTTCGGGGACTGGAAGAAAACAAGCCCCCATGCATTCGCCCGATTGCCCATTCACCAAAGGCTCCGGCACCCTTAGCATCGTTTCCCCTTCCAATGGCCAGAAGTATGTTCTGGGAGGCGCAAGAGAGAATCATTCCAATGGAGCAATCCTTTTACAGGCTACTGGTGGAGAGAAACACCTTTACTGGTTTGTAGACGGCGAACTGTTTGCACGGTCAACTCCTGGCGAACGGACCTTCTGGACTCCAACCAAAGGCTCTCACCAGATCCGTTGCGTTGATGCCACCGGTCGCTCAGCAACCAGCAAAGTCAGAATCAAATAGCACCTCCTGAGAATCAATAGCAGAAGTAGCGCGGGCTATAGGGTAAAATTGCTCATTCAGACCAGCACTGGGTCGGATGTGATTACTCCTCCAAGGTGAACCTCTGCTATCATTCTTCGTGCGATTTCCCACTGACGCGCTTTGTCCTTTATCCTGACAAGAGGCCGCAGGCGCCGTTCAGTGAAGTATTTCAGCAGGCGCGGAGAATCAACCCGGGACAGCCATTCCACAAACCTCTCGGGAAGTCTGGTCACCAAGCCAACATATTGACAGACACGCTGGCGACTGACTCCAAAATGCCGGGCCGCCTGAGAGTATGTCTTGACCGTAGGAAGGTTGAGGTAATTGAGGTACTTGTATGCCTCCAAAACCGGATTCTTCCCGGCGCAACCATTCAGATAAGTCTGCCAGTCTCTCTGCGTGGGAGATTCGATGTGGCTTAGAGCGCTTGGCTTCTTGCCGAGACAGAACATCTGGCTCTTTGCGTAACATCTTGTGAAGTAAGGGATTACGTCACTTGCCGTGTTGATTGTTTTGGTGCGCTGTGTGTTACGACCGGGGAGTTCAGTAACGCAACCCCTTGCCAGACAAGCGGTTATGTCAACGATGCAAGCGACAAAAACCCCCGAGCTTTTTGCCATAATAGCGTATCTGGTTAACAGTTAGGGAATTCCGGCAAGTGCCCTGCATGCCCTTTGCCCTTACCAAGAGATGAATTCAATTTGACCTGTGAGGCAATCATAGAAAAAAAACCGCCGGAAACTCTCTGACTCTCTGTTCGGCCGAGACGGAAAAGAGACGATACTGAGCTCTACAGAAAGGCGCCTCAACTTTCACGAAAAGCTGGGCCGCTAAGAAAACGAACTTGCAGAAAAGCGACTGTTGTCTTAACATTCCATTGGAAGCTCTCGTGAAAATCTCGGTTACTAAAGTGCTTGGAGGTGCAATTCTGAAGTTGAAAGTCATAATACTTCGAGCGGTTGCAGTTCTGGCAGGAGTTGCAGTGGGGGTGTTAGTCTTATTGCTTTTAGTAGCCACCCGACCTGCTCCTAAAAAAGCGACTCCCGGGGACTTTCGGCCGTCTGTTAAAGCGCTGGTTGCTACTCCTGAAGACTACGATGCAACTGTTACAGGCTTCGGGTTGGTTCGTCCCGCCCGAGTGCTTGAAGTGATTGCCGAGCTGGACGGGCAGATAGTGCAGCAGGGGGAAGGAGTCGAAGATGGGCGGGTTCTTGGGGAGAACGCCCTACTTTTCAGAATTGATGATACAAAAATCAGAGCGGAAATTGAAAAACTTGACTCGCAATTTGCAGAGATAGACGCTCAAGTTGCTGA
>CAYWBA010000332.1:0-3944 GCA_964455955.1 uncultured Planctomycetota bacterium
ACAGAGACCCCCGCGAAATCTGTAAACAGGTGCACCTGTTTTGAATTGCCTGCTACTGTAAGTCCTTATGCCAAAAGCAGGTTGCGACATCTGCCCCCCACACAAGCTATTTACAGACGTTTACAGATATGTAAAAAGAGCGCTTCCGACGCTATCTGCCTTGACTGGCTATGGGGAAGCGTTATAATGGCCGTCTTGAATTGGGATAACAAGAGTATTTTCCGAAAGGGGAGCGCCGTGAAAGAGGTTGATGTAGGCCTGGTCCGCGACACTGTGGCGCGGCTGGCGAAAGAGTCGAATTACATTGCCGAGCCGGACGTCACGGACGCGCTGAACAAAGCGCTCGAGACGGAAGAATCGCCGACTGCAAAGGAAATCATCAGGGAGATTCTCCAGAACAACGAAATAGCATCAAAAGAAGAGATGCCTACCTGCCAGGATACGGGTCTTGCGGTAGTGTTTGTTGATATCGGCCAGGAAGTCCACTTTACAGGCGGCGACCTCTACGAGGCAATCAACGAGGGCGTACGCACAGGTTACACGGAAGGTTATTTGCGAAAGTCCGCCCTGGAACACCCGCTTCGCAGAGTCAACACGAAAGATAACACGCCTGCGATAATCCACACCACAATAGTTCCGGGTGAGGCGGTAAAAATAGCTTTTGCACCCAAGGGCGGCGGGAGCGAAAACATGTCCACAGTCAAAATGATGACGCCCGCCGATGGATACGAAGGTGTAAAGAAGTTCGTGGTCGAGTGGGTGAAGCAAGCGGGGGCAAACCCCTGCCCGCCGATAGTTGTCGGCGTGGGCCTCGGCGGAACCTTCGAGCAGGCCGCGTTTATAGCCAAGAAGGCGCTTCTCCGCAAAATCGGCTCGGTCGCATCTGATGAGCTGAATGCAAAGATGGAAAAAGAGCTGCTTGAAGAAATCAACAATCTCGGCATCGGGCCGCAGGGGTTCGGCGGACGCACAACCGCGCTCGCGGTATACGTCGAGTCGGATGTATGCCATATTGCAAGCCTGCCGGTTGCAATAAACATCCAGTGCCACCAGGCCCGTCACAAGGAGGCAGAGCTTTAGTTTAGCCGCCAGATTGAATCTGGATACAAAACGGTGAGTGACTTGTGGTGCTGCAAGCACTGCCTTGTTGCCGGCCACGTGGCCGGTGGCTGCGCCACCGAAGTTGATAGAAGTTAGGTCAAAGTAGCAGGTTTATTGCGTCAAGGCTCAGCCTTGCGGCGCGTAGGAAATCAAGGGAGGCGAAAATGGCTGTCAAGCTTACAACACCGTTGAAAGCGGAAGATGTAGAGAAGCTCAAAATAGGCGACAAAGTGCTGATTTCAGGCGAGGTCTATACAGCACGTGATGCAGCGCACAAGAAGCTCCTCGAACTGATAGACAAGGGGGAAGAGCCGCCGTTTGACATGGAAGGCTCTGTAATTTACTATGTCGGCCCCGCGCCCGCAAAGCCCGGCCAGGCGATAAACTCCTGCGGCCCTACCACAAGCGGGCGTATGGACCCGTACACCGAGCGCATGCTGGAACTCGGCGTGCGTGCAGTTGTCGGGAAAGGCAACCGCAAGCCCTACGTCGTCGAGGCGCTGAAAAAACACAAGGCTGTCTACCTCGGCGTCACCGGGGGCGCAGCAGCCCTTGTCGCAAAAAGCGTCAGGAAGGCTGAGGTAATCGCCTTTGAAGACCTCGGCGCGGAGGCTGTTCGCAGGCTGACTGTCGAGGACTTCCCCGCAACTGTGGTAAACGATACGCGCGGGAATGACCTCTTCATTGAGGGCATCCGGAAGTACGCACGCGGTGAGTACGCAGTGAAGTAACAGGGAGCGAAAAAATGCTTCGAACAAATGAAGACAGGCTTGTCGAAATGTCCGTAACAGGCCAGGTCTCAAGCCCGAGATCGCCGCGTTCCCCCTACCGCATCACGCACGATGGCAAGCCTGTGGCACTGCCCGGCGTGGGAGGCATAACCTACAACATAAAAGTAGGTGACCCGGTTTGCGGCTGGATGGCTGACCATGTCGAGCCTTCCGTCTCTACCAAAAACCCCAACGAGGATGAAAACGGCGCTTTCAACCTTCTCTCGCAACTGGGCAACGAAGCGAGGGTGGTGGACGGTGATGCAAAGGGCGCACTCGGCACTGTCACGGGCAAGCACGGCGGGATAGAGCATGTGCTTATAGACTTTGCGCAAGAAGACATGGCAAAGATGAAAATCGGCGATAAAGTCCTTGTGCACGGCTTCGGGCTCGGGCTGGAGCTTCTCGACTACCCGGAAATAAAGATACGAAACCTCTCGCCCGCACTTTTGAGAAAAATCCCGATAAGGACGCGCAAAGACGGCAAACTCCAAATCCCCGTCACAGCCATGGTTCCCGCGAAAATCATGGGCTCCGGCCTGGGTGCGCAGCATACCTTCCGCGGCGATTACGACATCCAGCTCTTCGACGAAGAGACTGTCAGGGAGTACGGGCTGCAAGACCTGCGCTTCGGCGACCTTGTCGCGATAATGGATGCAGACCATACCTACGGGCGAATATACAAGACTGGCGCGGTCTCTGTGGCGGTGATTGTACACTCAGACTGCGTAATAAGCGGCCACGGCCCGGGCGCATGCACCCTGTTCACATCCTCGAAAGGCATGATAAAACCTGTGCTTGATAAGAACGCGAATATCGGCCGCTACCTCAAGATAGGCCTCTGGCGCAAGAAGCGCGCGAAGCGGAAAAGACGGGCAAAGTGAAACGGCGCAAAGACGCGACGGGGCAAGTCCTGTCGCGCCTCTGTTCTTTGACATGCAGCGTTACTCCTCCGGCGGCTCAGGCGGCTCGCCTTCCGGCGGGTCTTCCTGGGAGACAATCTCCTCGTCGAGGAAACAGTTGTGCTGGTACCAGTACTTGAGAAGCTCGGCTGGCTTGAGGTGGTCCCATTTCGGCGGGTGCTCGGCGTCGCCGTAGTCAATAACTACGACGTAGGTGGTCCGGCCTCTTCGCTTAAAAACAAAGCCTCCGCATGGAACATCAAATGACCAGCATGACTCGTTATCCTCACCCGTCAGCGGGTTGGGCACGAAGTGCCGCTCGCACGTGAGCACCTTGTCGCTCTTGTAGAGCAGCCAATCGTAAACGAAGCGCATAACAAACTGGTTTTGTAAGAGCGAATTGCGCATAATCTCATTGTCTTTGTCCACATCCTGCTCACGGATATCAGGTTTCTCCTTGGACTCTTCCTTGCCATCAAGCCCAAAGTGCCTCGCCTGAAATTTTATCTTGCTGCCCTTTCTCTCAGTGACCGTATACGTCGCCAACTTCTGCTGGTGTGTCAGGAAGCGGACCCAGTCACCCACCTTCGCATCGCGCCAGTACGAGTACTTCTTGGTATCATCGTAGGGGTCGGGAAGGACATCGCGCGCGCGCGGGTCGTCAGGCCAGATCCGGCTTGAGTTCTGCCCGGGCTCCGGTTCCTCAGGTTCGTCCTCCGGCCCTGTCGGTTCTTCCTGTTGCTCGCCTCCCTGTCCTTCACCATCTCCACTCTTGCCTTCTTCAGCGATTGGAGCGGCCTTGTCCGGGACGGGCTTTTTGGGCGCTTCCTCGCCGCCGCAGCCGTAAACAAGAAGCAAGATACAAACAGAAATACTCGCAAGAAAGACAATAATAATTCTCATGCTCTCCCCTCGATTCTCATCCCGTCATTCTCGCCACAGAGGCACAGAGTCTCAGAGAACAAAACCTTCTTTTTTTCTTTTCTAAAACCTTTAATTATTTTCTTTCTCCGTGTCTCTGTGTCTCTGCGGCAAATCCCGTCCCGCCATCCTAAGTATATCACCTGCACCCATGAATTACAAATCTTAACATGGTCTGTGCCAGTTTGTCCACCTAAATGCGAATTTACAGCCTGTAAATAGAGTTCCTTACGTACCAACGACTTACGGC
>CAYWBA010000333.1:0-3874 GCA_964455955.1 uncultured Planctomycetota bacterium
AGAGTTTGAGGAAGACATTGATCGTTTCCTCGCAGGAGAGCCGATAAAAGCGCGCCCGGCAAGTCTCGGCTATAAGGCATGGAAGAGAGTCAAGAGACACAAGGCTGTAACCGCAGCCATTGTCTCGGCGGTCTTTTTTGCCGCTATTACGGCTGCCTATTTCATTCGCATGCAGATACAGGAGCGAGAACGCGCTGCCAACCAGGTGAAGGAGTTCCTTACTCAGGCTGAGAACTCTCTCAGAAGCGAAGACCATGACAAGGCCGCTGAATTCTATACAAAAGTGCTGGGTTTTCGCGAAGACAACGTAGAAGCGCGTATTGGGATTGCGAGGGCCAAGGATGGGCAAAAGATGCAGGCTGAGATCGAAGCAGCCCGTCAAAAGAAGAAACTCGCACAGGAAATTGCAGGAGAGGCCCTGACCCGGCTTTCTCGTTCCAACAAGCTTCTCAAAGATTCGCAGACTCGTTCTGAAGGCAAGAAAGTGCTCTACGATACTATAGGTATGTTTGACAGGGCACTAACAGTTGATGCCGAATGCGAAATTGCGCGCAAAGGAAAGTACGAATCTGCCATAGCCCTCGGCCATGTCTCAATGGAAGACAAGGATTTTGGTGTTGCGGTGCTTATGTTCTCACTCGCAGGTGCTCTTGATGTGAACGATGAAGAAGCAAAGAAAATGGTAGCTCAGGCCCGGGCAGCAAGACACAGAGCAGAAGAGTTTGAGCAGCTTGTGGCAGATGCAGAGAGAAAAGCTGCCGAACAAGACTGGGATACCGCCCTGGGTTTATACGAACTGGCCTTGAAGTCAGAGGCGGTTACTTCAGAGTTGCGAAAAGAGCTTGAGCAGAATGTTCTTGACGTGAAGCATGCGAAGTTTCTTGAAATCGCGGAAGCCAAACTTGCCGAAAAAGACTACTTGGGTGCCCTGGATGCTCTTCGCAAAGCCATGAGTTTCAAGACCACAACGGTAGCTGAGAACAAGCTTGACCAGGTTCGCTATCTCAGCAGCATGGAAAAAGGGGGCACCGCCAGGGAGGGGTTGAAGTTCGCAGATGCAATTGCCCACTTTGAGGAAGCAAAACGTGTTGCCAAGAATAAGGAAGAGGCAGAAGCAGCTATTTCTGCCTGCCGCGAGCAGGGATACAACCCCAACTTCGAAAAGGCGCTTGCCCACGCAAAGAATAAGGAATGGCAGCGTGCGATTGAGTCACTGGGAAAAGCCCTCGTCTTCAAGAAAGACGACCCTGAAGCAAACAGGCTAAAGACAGAGTTTCTACTGGTGCTGGCTTGTCCCGAAGACATGACATACATGCTCTCGGACGCTTATCCTGTGGGAAGCGAAGAGCTGGATGACAATAATTCCAAACGCACGACAAGAGTCGGTTTGTTCTTCATAGACAAGTTCGAAGTGACAAACGCACAGTTCAGGAAGTTCGTTGATAAAGGCGGCTACGAGAATAGCAAATGGTGGAGTACAGAAGGGTTCAAGCTTGTCAGTCAGTTCATTGACAGGTCAGGAAAACCAGGGCCCGCAACATGGGAGAATGGGACATTCCCCCTCGGAAAGGCTGAGCATCCAGTAGTCGGAATCTCGTGGTATGAGGCCTCCGCATGTGCTCGTTGGGCAGGTAAACGTCTACCGACCAAGGAAGAGTGGGAGATTGCGGCAAGCTGGGACCCTGAGACCAGGGCAAAAAGGGTCTATCCTTGGGGCGACAAGTGGAATGCCAAAGCTGGCAACTTTGACGGTACTGAGCCCGTAAAGATTGGAAGCTTCACACATGACAAGAGCCCCATAGGCTGCTTCGATATGGGTGGCAACGCCTTGGAGTGGACAGCATCTCTGCTTCAAGAAGATTATCATATTGTTCAGAGCGGTACTTTTGGACTCGGTGAAATCCTGGCAAAGAAGTTTGCACGCAGCGCTAAGCGTAAGTCTATGGCGAAGACTTCAAGGCAAGCTAATATGGGGTTCAGGTGTGTAATGTCACCCAAGCTTGCCGGCAAGCATGAAGACAGGTAGATTCATGGTTATCAAGACAAATATACTCCTGCTGGTTATTTTGGTACTGCTCTTCGGCGCGTGGGGTTGTGCAAGCGTCCCGAGCATTGTTAACCTGCCGGAAGACCCGCGATTTCAAGAGCTGCTTAAAGACAAACCTACTCAACTCCCATATCGCCTGTGCATCGGTACGGTCAAGCTCGGGTTCGACGCTGCGAAGTTCAACAAGGGTGAAGTTGAGAAACATGCCCTCGTTCCTGAGTTGGAGCTATTAAGAGAGAGATTTGCCAAAGCACTCGGAAGTATCGGACTATTCAAGCAAGTGGAAAAGTTGTCGCTCAGGCCCGATGCCAATCTCGCCGAGATGTTGCAGGTGGCCTGGGACGAGAACTATGACCTTCTACTCGATTTTGACCTCAAATGCTATACAGTCTCTTTTGAAGGTTGTACAGGCTGGTACGTTCCTAATCTCGCCCTATGGTTTTGTACATGGGCACCAAGCTGGTGGGTTAGGGATGAGACGTACAAACTGGAAATGGAATTTGAAGTCAACTTCTATAGCGTTCATTCCGATAAGCTGGTACACTCTGAGACCTTCAAAGTGAAAGAAACTCGTAATCTTGATGACTTCCAGCGCGGCTGGAAGCTCCTTGGAGTACTTACTGTCCCAAGCTCCCTCAAAGAGTCAAACTGGAAGCAGATACATAAGAGACTGGGTCCCTCAGTCATGAGAAAAGCTGAAATCGCGTTGGCTGAAAATGTTCTCACCAAGTTCAAAGAGGCTGTTCCAACCCAAGAGTTCCAATCAGCTATGCAAAAAACCCTCGCTGTTGTGGTGGGCTTGTCAAGGTACAAAGATCATAACATCCCTAAGCTGGGATATGCCACGGAGGATGCGCTCGGCATCCACACGTTTCTCGTTGATAACAATGGTGGCGGGTTTCTTGAGAAGCATGCGTTGTTGCTCCGTGATGAGAAAGCCACAAAACAAGCAGTCATAGAAGCGGTAACTGAATTCCTGCAAAGGAAGGCAAAACCTTGGGACCGGGTTGTGCTGTACTTCGCGGGTTATGGTGCTACGGTGCGCGAATCTGACAATGAGGCTGGAGCTGGTTCTGACGGAACCAGCGGCACTAGCGAGAAGCCTAAGCCTGCCAAAGCGGATTTTTACTTGGCAACCTACGATACAGTTTTCGACCACGTAAAGAAGACGGCAATATCTCTAACCGATCTTCAGCGCTTGGTTGACAGTATTGGTCTTAGACAGTGCGCACTTATCTTTGACACCTCATTTAGCAGTGAGCTGTCTCTGCGGGCGCTCTCGAACCTGCCAGGTATTCAAGGCAATCCTTTCGAGAGTATCGCCAATGAGAAGAATAGAGTTGTCATGGCGTCGTGTGGGTTGGGCGAAGGTGCATTGGAGATATCAGACCTCAGACATGGGATATTCACTTACTATCTTCTGGAAGGCCTCAAGGGCGATGCAGACGGCGATAAAGACGGCGTGATAACGGCGAAAGAGGCGTTTGAATACCTAAGCAAGCGGGTGGTTCTTGCGTCCTCACTTGCAAGCTACCCGCAACACCCTTTGCTAACAGGCCAAGCATCCGGGTTCCCACTTAAGGCCCCTGGTTCTCAGTAGACGCAAATCCCCGGATGTCTGTGGCAGACGGAAAGAGTAAACAAAAACTGCGTTGTCCTACGTGGTAAACCCTTCAGCAACACCACCGTCCGAGGCTTGACCAAGATACCTCCTTGATTTGCTGAGCCGGCCCGCCAAGCTTTGTGCATACCACAACGATACCTGGTTCGCTTCGACTGGCGGGAATGGCTGTTCTTCCTGTCTTTCTATACCACCCACCTTGCGTT
>CAYWBA010000334.1:0-3872 GCA_964455955.1 uncultured Planctomycetota bacterium
TTACTTTGGGTGAAGAAGTGTTTGAAGGCGAACACGAAGGCATCATTGACAAGGCGCTTTGGAACTGCGTGCAATCCATACTACAGCGCAACAAGCGGAAACGTAATAACGAAGCAAAGTACAAAGGGCAGGCGCTGCTTGCAGGCATTCTGCGCTGTGCGCGATGCGGAACCGCCATGACGCATCATTATACTTCCAAGGGCAAACGACGTTACCGGTACTACGTGTGTTGCAACAGTATTCAAAACGGGCGGAGTGTTTGTCCAGACGGCTCGCTACCAGCGCAGCAGGTCGAGAATTTCGTTGTTAGCCAGCTCATGAAGAGCCGAAGCAAGAACAACGAAACAGCATTGAACCGTGCGTTAAAAAGCTTCAGCGCAACCTGGCAGTCCTTATCCCTGCCCGAGCGCCGCGGTACGCTTCACCAGTTTATCAAGCGCGTCGAATACGATGCCGGCGAGGGCCGGCTTAACATTCACCTGAATGGAAAGAGCGATGCGGTACTGGAGTCGCGATTCTATTTGCGTACCGGTCCTTATGGAAAGAAGCGGATGATTACTGGCGTCAAGCCTGCTCCGCCGATAGTTGCGCCGGACCGTATACCTCGTATTTCCCGGCTGATGGCGCTGGCAATCCGGTTTGACAAGCTCGTCAGCTCAGGCAAAGTAAAGGATTACGCCCAACTCGCCTGCCTCGGCCACGTGACCCGCGCGCGCATAACGCAGATAATGAATCTGTTGAACCTGGCGCCTGACATTCAGGAGAAAATTTTGTTCTTGCCGCGCGTCAATAGCGGGCGTGACAGTATCATACTTCGCAGACTCCAGCCCATAGCTGGCGAACCAGACTGGCAACAGCAACGAGAAATGTGGTTGAGGCTTACCGGCTCACTTGTCTGATGCGGGGAGGCTGGCGCCTCATGATTCTATTTCATATTCCCGTTTTTCTTGTTCCCAGTTTTCTGTCCACATGTTCCTGTAAGCCTGCACCAGGGCATTATAGACATCTTTTTTCTCTGGCAAGAGGATGTCTCTTATCTCAAGCCAGACCTGGAGTTTTGCGGATGACTCAATCATTAATTTTTTTATCTCTTCATCTGATACTTTCGAATCCGGACCTGCATGCAAGTCTTCAAGGTACCCTCTTCTGAATGCATGGCACGTGATAGTATTTGCTTCATCTCGCATAGAAAGTGGGCGCGAAGAAAGATTCCTCGCGCATCTCGCTTGCTGTAACATGGTGAAAAGCAATTTCTGAGCTTCGGGTGAAAGTTTCGTCAATTTTTTCAAGTCGTCGGGAATCATTTGCAAGATTTCGAACTCGGATTTCTTTTTGGCTTCTACATCGTCTTTTTTATCAACCATTTTGATTTCTCCAACAACCTTTGATCTCATCAAGAAGCTTACAAGACAAATCTGTCCAGTCGCTTCTTCCGTTTTTCCCAGTCGGGCATATATCGAGCTATGAGTTTATAAAAATCCTTGCTATGGTTATGCGCTCGAAGATGACACAACTCGTGCATAATCACGTATTCGATGCAGTAGAGTGGCGTTTTGATGAGTTCGCTGTTAAGCATAATATTGCCGGCCTTTGTACAGCTCCCCCAGCGTTTAACCATCTTACGTATTATTACATGCGGAGAATCGATGCCTAACGTCCGGGCAGCTTTCAGGCATATGACAAGACGTTTTGCATAGATATCCTTGGCATGCTCCCGATACCACCCGTCAAGCAGTTCCTGAATTTTCTTGGTATTATCACGATTTGGTGTGTGAATATAGAAGTATCGCCCAATCAGCTTTACCACCTTCTGCTTCCGCTGCAGAATCTTGAGACGATACTGGCGTCCAAGGTACAAGTAGGTTTCGCCGCTTACATACTTCCTTTCCGGTAGCAGGGGCTGAAATTGCTCGAAATATGTACGCTGTTTTATTATCCACGGCGCACGTCTTCGGATGCGAGCAAGAATCTCGTCCATAGAACGATGACTTGGAGCAACTACCGTAACCCGGCGGTCGGGATAAACGCTTATAGATATGCGCTGACGGTCACGCAGAACGAGATGGAATGGAATATTCTCACTGCCGAATGAAATGTAGTGCAACTGGCTTATATCTGCATCTCGCGCCATCACGGATACCTCACGCGGGCAATGTCAAGGCATAGTTCAAGTAGTCGGTCGATATCCTCAAACGTCAACTCAAAGCTGTGCTTCTCTTTCAAATCAAAAAGATAATCCTCAATCTGGTTCTTCATGTGGTTCTGTACATCCACATTGTTTGTCCAGTTTACTATCCGGTTGTTTCTGACGATTTCGTCGATATGCAAGCCCGCATCAACCCCGGCTTCCCTGGGATTAAAATGCTCATCCGCGTATTTGGAAAAGGATTCCAGCAGTACGCCGTAAAACGCTTTGGCAACTTCATGATGTACCAACTTATCAGGGATATCGTCTCCCGTGCGGTTTTTTACCTTCTCGCGGATATCGGTCACCTTGCGCAGATATTCAGCATCGGAAAGCCGTTGTTCGCGGAATGCCCGAATCACCTCTTCCAGCATTTCGGAAAACTTCTGGTAAAATGCCGGGTCCTCTTTCATCCGTTCAGAGATAGTCTTCTTGGTGCGATAAGCGATAGTGTCCGCCTTGGATGCGACGTTAACGAGCTTTTCCACTTCCTTGGCAAAAGCATCGCTGTCGAAGATATTGACGAGGTCGGTGATTTTTTCCACTTCACCCGTGCCAACATGAGTGTCCAGCAGTTTCTGGATTTTGGCTTCGTACTCCTTGAAGTCAACCACTTCCGCGTATCGTTTCCGAACCGCAGTGCGCAGTTTCATAAAGAACTTGAGGTCATTCTTATACTTGTTTATCTTCGATTCAGGCGTCTCCTCGATAAACTTTACAGCCCCCAATGCGATAGCCAGCGTCCGCGAATAGGCGGACAGACGTTCATAGAATTTCGGTCTTAATGCCTCGTCGGCCAACAGCCGTTCGTAAGCCTCCTCGTCTCGCTTGTTTGAGATGCTCTTGAACAAGTCCCACAGGTCTGAATGCTGCTGCGGCAGTTTGCGGATTACTTCGCTTACATCGGTCAACGTGTCGCAGAGGTCATCTCGTTCAAACTCGGATAACTTTCCATACACGTCAAGCGCTGCGTCGAGATTTTGCAGGACGCCGCGATAATCAATAATGTAGCCGAACTCTTTTCCTTCATACAGCCGGTTAACGCGAGCAATAGCCTGAAGCAATGTATGGTCTTTCAATTTCCTCGTGAGGTAGAGAATTGTGTTACGCGGTGCGTCGAAGCCTGTCAGCAGTTTGTCAACCACGATAATTATTTCTGGCTGGTCTGTATTTTTGAAAGCGTAAATAAGCTGGCGATTGTACTCTTTTTCAGTACCGTATTTTGCCATCATCTTTTTCCAGAACGCTATTAT
The DNA here is from genome assembly GCA_964455955.1 of uncultured Planctomycetota bacterium. GTDB lineage: Bacteria > Planctomycetota > SKW154 > SKW154 > DAOVDS01 > CAYWBA01. The sequence continues at coordinate 3,439 of CAYWBA010000334.1, forward strand.
GTCGTTTGGGTTTTCCTCAAAGACATCATCGTTACCATCGCGGTCGTCCGGGCCGGATATCAGCACCACGCTTGTGACTATTCCGAATTCGTCCAGAAACTTCTTGTAGAGCAGCGCCACAGACTTGCCTTGAGCCACGAGCTGCGCTTTGTAGGGTGTGCCTTGCCAGTTGTCCCGGAAATGCACACTCACATCCCATGCGACTTGCATCACTTTTTGTTGCGTCTTATTAAGCTGGTCTGTACGGGCAAACTTTTTCTTCAAGTCAGCCTTTTGTTCTTTGGTAAGGTTCTCGGTGATGCGGTCGAACCAGTCATCAACGGATTCGCGGTCCACTTTCTGGTCTACGTGCCGCCCCTCGTACAGCAGCGGCACTACGGACTTGTCCTTGACAGCTTGAGTAATTGTATAGGTGTCAATGAGGCCACCGAAAC
>CAYWBA010000335.1:0-3867 GCA_964455955.1 uncultured Planctomycetota bacterium
CTTCAGGGCGCGGGTATATTCCAAAGCCCCACCGTTTATCGGTGGGGATAATTGTCAAACCCATCCGGGCCGCAGGCGACCCGGCTAAACATCCGCGGCAGTGAATGCCGCGGGTTGCTATTTGCGGAACTTGGAGAGTTCTGAGATGAAGGCTTTGGGCGGCATGTAGCCGACTGCGCGGCCTATCTGGCGGCCGTTGGAGTCCAGGATTACTATAGTGGGTATTGCCCGCACGTTGTATTTCTGAGCAGATAGCGTGCCTTGAGCCTGGTCTGTTATATCCGGCTTGACAAGCACAAAGCTTTTCAGGACGGCCTGCACCTCGCTGTCTGGAAAGGTGTTCTCTACCATCATCCGGCATGGCGGGCAGCGTGCAGGATTCGTGAAGAGGACGAGGATTTTTGTGCCTCTTGCCCTGGCCTTGGTTACGCCTTCTTCAATGCTTGAGAGCCAGGTAAGGTCGGATGCGCTTTTCGAGGCGCACGATGTCAGGGCAAGGAGTATAGCTGTTAGTGCAAGTCCGAGATACTTCACAGGTAATCCTCCTACGGGTCGTAGTGGTAGCCTCCGTCAACCAGACCTGAGTCGGGTACGCGGTCGGTGCGGGTTGTTTTGTGGTTAAGGCCGGCGCCGGCGGCGGTGGTGGAGCCCGCATCGATGCAGGGGCTGTTTTGGGCCTGGCCGGCGGCAGAGGAGCTTAGATAGAAATCGCCCCCCGGACCGGAAGTAAACAACGGGTCTTCTTCGATTGAGTTTGTTATAGTGACGCAGCCGCCGAATCCGTAGACGTTTTCGTTTCCCGTGCGGGTATCGCAATAGTCAATTGTGCAGGTAATAGAGCTGTAGAGCTCGTTTGCAAGGGCCGTGCCTGAGGTGTTGAGGTAGAGGATGGAGTCGAGGATTGAGACGCTGCCGCCTGTGGAGAAGTAGCATGCGCCCCCGGAGCCGGTGGATGTGTTTGTGGTGAAGGTGCAATTGCTGAGAGCGAGTGGGGAGACGGCGGAGGCGCGAAGTGCGCCACCGATACCGGATGAGTTGTTGACGAAGAGGCAGTTGGTTATTGAGCCGGAGAATGTATTGAGTACGACAGCGCCGCCGGCGGTATTGGATGTGTTATCTGCGAAGACGGAGTTGGTGATGCTGCCTGATGTTGAGTAGATATATATTGCGCCCCCAAGGTCGGTGGAGGTATTGCCGGTAAATGAGCAGCAGTCAATGTTTGGCGGCGACTGGAAGTAGTAGATAGCGCCGGCATCGTCTGCGGCATTGCAGTTTTTTATTATGCAGAGGCGCACGGTTGAGTCCGCGTTGGCGATGAGGATTGCACCTCCGTCCGTGGCGGAGTAACCGTTTTTGATAGTGAAGCCTCTGATATTACATGTGCCTGAGGAGATGTAGAAGGCCTGTGCGGCATCCTGGCAGTCTATAACGGTGAACCCGGGTGAGCTGATGCTTGCGATTGTGAGGTTCTTGCCATCCGGGTCAAGGTCGCGGTTGTCTGGACCTGCGTATGTGCCGGGCGCGACAAGCACTGTCCAGTGGTTTGGTGCAAGCTGGATTCCGAGGCCTATTGTCTTGACTGCGTTTGCCCAGGTGAAACCGTTGTTGAAATTGCTGCCGCTGGCAATATCTACGTATATTATCCTTCCCGCGCCGCCCGGTTCTGTCGTGAATGAGAATACTTTGCCCTGCACGGTGCCGGTTGCGGTGACGACATCTATGCGCCAGTAGTACATGGTGGAGGTGGAAAGCAGTCCCGGGTCGAAGGTGCACGGGGTTTGCTCGCCCTGGTAGGCGGGGTTGGGGTTTGTTCCGAAGTAGACCTGGTAAGAAAGCGCGGCGTCTACGGCAAACCACTTCAAGTCAGTGTTTACGGGGATGTTCGCAGCACCGTCGGCCGGGCAGGTGACGGAGACCTGCGGGCCTGCGCCTGCTGCAGCAGGGCCTGTGGTGAACTGCCACACATTGCCGGCAGTGGTGTTGACGGCGTTGACGGAGTCAACCCGCCAGTAATAGGTGGTTGAGGGGTTTAGAGTGCCGGGTTCGAAGACTGTGAAGCTTTGTGTGCTCGCGAGCGTGACAGGTATTGGATTTGTTCCGAAGTAAACCTTGTAAGAGGTTGCGCCAACTGCGGCGCTCCAGCAGATTGCGGGTGTTAGTGAGATTCCAGTTGCTCCGTCGGGAGGTACGGGCGCGGCAGCCTGGCCCGGCGGGGTTGACGGCAGTGGTTCGGTAGTGAAGCTCCAGACATCGCCTTGTGTCGGGCCGCAGGAGTTGTAGGAGTCAATCCGCCAGTAATAAGTGGTTGCGTACTCGAGAGTGCCATGGTAGTAGCTTGTAGCAGTCTGCGTGCACTGAAAGGGGATAAAGATAAAACTTGTCCCAAAGTAGATGTCGTACAAGGTCGCGCCACCGGCAATATTCCAGCTAAGATGGGTTTCTACAGACACGTTGTTTGCGCCATTTGGCGGTGAGGAGCCTGTCACTTTGTCGGGCGGGATTGCGGGCGAAGCTTCGGTGGTGAAGTGCCAGAGGACACCTGTGGTGGTGCCGATGCTGTTAACTGAGTCAATTCGCCAGTAGTGGTCAGTTGAGTAGTTCAGCACACCGGGATTGTAAACTGTGGAGTTCTGCGTAATCATAAGTGTGAGTGATGCCGCAGTTGGGCCCATGTAGACCTCGTAGGAGACAGTGTCGTTTGCCGCATCCCAGCTCAGGTTGGACGTTACGGATACATCGGTTGCGCTGTCGGCAGGCGAGGGATTTGCAGCCTGCTCGGGCAGAGACGGCGTGGACTCTGTGGTAAAGCTCCAGAGGATGCCGGTGGTGGTGCCGTAAGAGTTGACCGAATCAATTCGCCAGTAGTAGTCGGTGGAGTATTCCAGCGTGCCCGGGTCGTAAGCAGTGGATGTCTGCGTGCTCTGGAGGGTAAGGGATGGCAGGGTTAGACCGAGGTAGACTTCGTACGAGGTTGCACCGGCTGCCGCGCTCCAGACCAGATTCGTTGTTATTGCCACGCCGCTTGCGCTATCAGCAGGTGAAGGGCCTGTGGCCTGGTCCGGCGGGCTTACAGGCGTGGCTTCAGTTGTAAAGCTCCAGACGATGCCTGTCGTAGTACCGTCGCTGTTAACCGAGTCAATTCGCCAGTAGTAATCAGTTGAATAGTCCAGTATGCCGGGGTCGTAGGTAGTAGAGGCCTGCGTAGTCTCAAGTGTAAGCGATGCAGGAATTGGGCCAAGGTAGACTTTGTAGGAAGTTGCGCCGCCTGCGGCGTTCCAGCCCAGGTCAGTTGAGACAGGGACGCTGGCTGCGCTGTCGGCGGGTGAGGGGCCTGTAACCTGGTCGGGCGGGTTTGGCGGCGGAGGCGGAGGATTGGAACTGGAAGAACCCGAGCTGCAGCCGGAGGAGACAATGGCTAAGACAACAATCAGTGTCAGCCCTGGTAGGAGATTCTTCTTTCTCATGTGCCCTTTTTCTCCTAACTGTGCAGTTCTATTTGAATTCGACTACCTCAATCCCGCTGCCTCCTTCTTTTATTTTAATGTAGCAATTTACCGGCACTTTGTCGAATCTCTGGCCTAAGATCGTCTTGTTTGGCCAGTGCACCTCAACGTAATCAATTTTTTTTACTTTGCCAAGGCCGAAGTATGCTTCAGGCGGGTTCTGGTGGCCGCTGTGGCCTGCACCGCCGCGCAGCTCGCGCGTTTGTAGGACATCGCCTGCCTTGACATACACCCGCGCACCTATTGCAGAGCGGTTGCTGCCGTCTTTGCCAAGGCCCTCCAGTATCACGCAAAGATAATTATTGACATTGCCAACCTTGTTTATGAAGAGAGCGGGGTGTGGGACTTTGCCTTCTGTTGTTTC
>CAYWBA010000336.1:0-3837 GCA_964455955.1 uncultured Planctomycetota bacterium
CTGCATGATACATCCGCACAGCAGGTTCTGCAAGCACCTTTCCGGTGGGTTAGACTCCATGGAAGGTTTTGTGCAATTACCCGCAGTCAAGCGGGCTGCAACGCTGGTGAAATGTTTGGCCGCTTATCGGCAGGAGTAGATGCTTCTGAGGCGTTCCCTCAGGGGGGGCCTTTCTTGCCTTTTTTACCCCTCTGTTTCTTCAAATTGAGGAAAAAGTCTCTAAAATCCTTTTCAAATTGTTGCAGGTTCTGGAACTTCATCGCCTGCAGGACAGGTGTGATTTTGTCTTTTTCGTTGTTTACAATTGTCTTGACCCAGGCCCTGGCGGGATTAACCCCCTGCGCCGTATAGAGATAATACAAGAATCCCCACTCAACCCCGGGAGAAGGCCGGCTTTGCCCGCTGAAGCACTCTTTCAGCCCAATCGGCCCTGATTCGAGTTTCTGTATAAGCATTTTGAAGACACGGGAGACAAGGAAATTTATCTTGTAATCTCCGCCTTTCCACTTGAGGGCATTGCCGAACGTGACGGCAAAACCCTCGTGGATGAACTCGTTGTCTTTCGTACTCACACCAATCCTGTGAAGGAACATATGAGTTGCCTCGTGGAAAAGGACATTGGCCATCTTCGCGCCCCGGCTGTATGAAGTGTGGGCGCAACCGTTTTTGTAAATACCCGGCCAGTTATTCCCTGAGTGCTTGGCGTTCTCGTCCCTGTCCTTGCTTATGTCTACCAATCCCTTACCTTCTTTTTTAGTCCATCCTGCCATACCAAATAGTTTTCTCTGGTGATAATACAGGACCTCACACGCATAGCCTATCTCGTAGCATGCCCTCAGACTGTATGTGGTACGAACCCTGTAGTGGTCAGTCTCTATTGCATAAGGATTGTCCCATGTGCGAGCTTCGCCCTCGGGGCCGGCCGAAGTGACACCCTTGGGCTTTACCTGTGCTTTCAGTTCCGCCAGCTTCTGAGCGAGTTTTCTCAATGACTTTTCTTCTCTCCCGCCCTGCTTTTTCCCGTTTTTCTTCTCGGCCTTATCTTTCGCCTTTTCCGACTTCACAACGAAACTCGCCATTTTCTTTACCAGAGTCTTCACCTTCTGCCTGGGGTTTGTGAGCCTGTAGAGCCGTTTCCCTGTGCAGTCAAAAAACACCACGGCAGGTGCCGAGGTAACCCTGTACTTTTTCTTGAGCGGCCCGCTCAGCTTGGTCGCATCCACCTTGAACCAGGCAAAGTCCTCAGCGGCAGAGATGAAATCCTCGTCGCTCAGTACATTTTCGCGCAGTTGATTGCACTTCTCGACTTCCTTCTTGGTCGCCGGGGTGCCATCGTCAGTGATGTAGAAGAAGATGACAACCGGCCTGGTTAGCTTGAGGTCTGCGATGCCCTTGAAATCCTCAAACAGGGTTGTTTTCTTTATCGCCTCTTTTATTTCCTTGTCCGGCTTGCCCTCTTCGACAAGCTCATCTTGGGGTTCTATTTCCTTGGCCTTGAGGTCTTTGTCTGCCTGCCCCGCCTGAGTGAAGGCAGGCTCAACTGACGAAACCGTGACAAGCATAAGTCCAGTCAGGACCACTGCCATCCAGATAGACAATTTCGCCATCGCAGCACCTCCTGCGCGAAATCTCAGCAACGTATTCATAAAACCGCTTGTGCCGGAGGCAAATTTTTATCGTTACTTTACTATGGCGGACCGAAGGCGAAGCGCGTGCCCATGTGTATTGTCCCGTCCGGGCCGATGGCGGGGGAGCACAGGGACAGACCGGACATGGTGACGCTGGCATCCCACTTTTTTGTGCCATCCGGGTTTATTGCAAACAGCTTGCCGTCCGGGTCGGGCGGGTCGTTGGAGATGCACGCATACACAGTCCCCTCTGCATCGCAGATAATAGAGCCGTACATCCCGGAGTCCGCGCCCGGGTTGGGCAGCTCCTCAAATACCCACTTCATACTGCCATCGTCCGGGTCTCTAGCGTAAACGCGGTCGGACCAGCTTCCGTGATATACAGTGCCGTCCGGGCCGATACAGAGGGAGCCTTTCGCGGGACTCGCGCTGACTTCCCATTCGACCGAGCCATCCGGATTGACCGCGGCGACCTCGAACCAGCCGCCGAAGTGTATTCTCCCGTTCTGCCCAATGGCTGGAGTCGAGTGGCACAAAGCTTGCAGCATGGACTTGAACCACTTCTTCGTGCCATCCGGGTTTATCGCACTCATCCACTCAGCTTGGGGAAGAAGGTATACTGTTCCGTCATCATCTATGGTAGCAGAGGCGTCCACGCTGCCTACCCGGATGGGGCTGTATATCCACTTCTCTGTCCCATCGGGGTTTAGGGCAAAGACGCTGCGCTTGTCACTACTACCAGTACCGCCGCCCAGCGTCATGTATATTGTTCCGTCGTCACCAAGGGTAGGAGAGGGACAGACTTGGTTGTGGGCGGGTTGGTGCGGCAGGGTGTATGTCCACCTCACAGCCCCGTTCTCCGTGTTTAACGCATAGAGGCTGACGTCATCATCGTAGAAGTACAGAGTGCTTCTCTTCGTGTCCAGAGCCGGCGCCGGGCCTGAGCGGGATGAGTCGTGCACAATGAGGCTGGCGACCTTCCATCTCACCGTGCCGTTCGCGTTCAGCGCGTAAAAACCGTCCGTGCCAGGCCCGTATACAGCCCCGTCCCAGTCAACTGCGGGGGTATATCTACCGAGCCCGTTGGGAAACTCCCATTTCAACGCGTTTGTCGCGGGACCGACAAATTGCGACCGCGCTGTCCCCTTGCGGTCATGGCGGAACATGGGCCAGGCCGCCTCCTTCACCAGTATATAATCAAACTTGGTTTCAGTATCACTCCCGTAAGGGCTGGTAACTGTGAGCGAAACTGTATAAGTACCACCCACAGTGTAGGAATAAAGCGGGTGCTGCTCCGTGCTGTCAATACTGCCATCGTAGTCGAAGTCCCATTCCCACGTGTCAATGCTGTTACCTGTGGAGAGGTCGGTAAACTGCACATCGAGGGGACAGAAGCCTTCGCGCGGGTCGGCTGAGAAATCAGCTATTATTGCCACAGCCATGATATAGTCAATCTTTGTCTCGGTGTCAGTGCCGGCTGCGGCCGTCACTTTCAGGCTTACCGTGTAGGTTCCTTCAGTATTGTATGTGTGGGTCGGGTTCTGGACGTTCGAATCCACGACGGTGTCGCCGTCAAAGTCCCACGCCCATCCGGTGATAATTCCGACAGAGAGGTCTGTAAACTGCACTTCGAGAGGGCACAGGCCCGCAAGCGGGTCGGCTGAGAAATCAGCCTCGGCCGCCTTGACAGTAATGGACAGGTCCGCGCTGGCTGTTACGGAATTGTTGTCTGTAAGCTCGACTGTGAAATTAAATGTTCCCAGGGTAGTCGGGATGCCGGCAATTTCTCCTGTTCCCGAATCCAAAGACAGGCCATCAGGTAAATTCCCACTTGTTTTATTCCAGGCATAGGGCGGTGTTCCGCCGGCAGCCTGGAGCGTTTCAGAGTAGTTTATGCCAACTATCCCGTCGGGCAGTGAGGTTGTAACAATCTGCAGAAAGTGCGCAGTGACCGATTTGGGCCCTTTCATCTCGATAGTTTGAGGGTTCGTGGTGCCTGACAAATCCCCGCTCCAGTGCGAGAAGGCGCAGGCGGCATTTGGCACAGCGGTCAACTGCACGTCAGTCCCCCAGATGTAGATTGGCGAGTCCGGGTCCCTTGCAATAGTGCCCGCACCGGCGGGGTCAACTGCTGTCGTCAGCATAAAAGTGGGAATCTCGAAGCCGTCCTTGTGTCGGCATCCCAGAGAAACCATTGCCAGCAAAGCCG
>CAYWBA010000337.1:0-3837 GCA_964455955.1 uncultured Planctomycetota bacterium
AATGACAGTTTGCACCTCCTGCTCCATGAACGGTTATTTTCTAAAGTCCGTATAAGTAGAGCAGTAGATAGTCGTGAGGAGATTTTAGCAGCCAATGGAACTCCGTGTCAAAGCAAATAGGAAGGCAAGATTCCAAGTAAGTGTCTGACTGGACCCAGAGCCTGGGTTTGCAAGACGGCCTTCTCTTTGGGGGTAGTGTACATTCTTTCTGTTGCATTTCGAACGGTTATCTTGCCGGCGGGTGCTACCCGCTGCGGGTAGTTTCTCATTTCCCCGGGGCCGCGTTCGAGTCCCTCTTGCGAGCCTGCTCAAGCAGGTCTCTCGCTTTTTGGAGCAGGTCACTTTCAGGATGTTCTTTTATCATCTGCTGCGCCGCCTGGGCTGCGGCCTGGTACTTCTCCTGCTTCAGGAGTGCGTAGGCAATGATGAACTTAGCTTCGGCGAGGTAGTTAGAGCGGTGTCCGCCGGTGTCTCCTGAATTGGCTTTGACAAGCGAGTTGAGGTCTTCTATGGCCCTGTCGAATTTTTGTAGTCCGCACCTTGCTCTAGCGCGGAGGATGGAGGGATAGCCTGAGAGCTTGTCTTCGGGGAATTCCCAGTCCCAGAGGTCGAGTTTTTTGAGCGCTGCTTCGTAATTATTCCGGCGGAGGTAGGACTCGGCGGCTATGGCGAGCTCGCCGCGTCTCAGCGATTCATCTACGTGTTGTGCCCCGCGTCTGAGGTCGTGGCTTTTTTGGTAGGCAACAAGAGCGTTGTTGTAGTGGCCGCGCTCGCGCCACAGGTCACCTATTCTTATTTGGGCAAGCCTGCAGTACGGCAGGCTTACCTCTTTGTATTTCTCAATTATTTCCTGATAGATTTTAAGCGCCTTATCGTACTCTTTTTTAAGCTGGAAGGTGACATCAGCCACGCCAATCTGCCCCATAAGCATTCGCTTCTTGCTTGTTGTCTCGTCAATTATCTGCTGGTATGCGGCAAGTGCGCCGTCTGCATCACGGCGCTCGTTTCTAAGCAGGTCTCCGAGCTGGAGGAGGACTTTGTAGCGCTGTTTTGATTTCAGCTCGGACCCGTGCTTGATGAGGGCTTCGCATATTTGGACCTGCGCGTCAATGTCGCCGGCGAACTTATAAAGCGCGAGTGCACCTAAGAGGCCCTTGGTGTTGAGCTTATCCCAGTCGTAGTCCTTCGCCGATTCGGCGTACATTTGAGCACGACGTTTCTCGCCGGTATCTATGGAGAGCATCCCTGCATAGATTCGCCTGAGTGTTTTGTCTTTCTTGCCGCCGGGACCTGTCACAGTGAGGGTCACGGGGTAGAAGCCCGGGGCGAGGTAAATGTGAACCGGATTGCGCTCTTCTGAGGCAATCTCGTCGCCGAAGTCCCAGCTATAGGCGCTGGCGGGGGCTTCAGGGCTTGAGCGGTCGAAGAACTTCACTTCGCAGTAAAGGTTGCCGGGCAGGTTCAGGTTACTCTTATGGCGGAAAGAGTAATCTGCGCACACTTTGGAGGAGACCAGCTCGGACGAGTACACCTTAGCGCGCAGAAATGATGGGAAGGCGCTGCCCGGCACCAGGCAAACCTGCTGGGCGCCGGGTGTCCACCAGCCGAGGACGCATGCCTGGGAGCCCCCGGAATCCTCGTGGTAGTACTCAATCCTGTGAAAGCCCTTGGTAAGTGTTATTGAGCCGTTGTGCTGGCCGTAGGCACCGCTTGCACCGTGAACGCCGGCCCATTCAACAACCTTTTTGCCATCGATAAACACGAAAGAGGAGTCGTCCGAATTGGTCGCGAAGCGGTATTCGCCTGCCCGGTCGCAGTAAATATGGCCTTTGTATATTGACATGTAGTTGTCAGACGGCCCGTAGGGATTAAACCCGTCGAATATGATGCTGCGCACCCCGCGCCCGTACACCACCTTGCTCTTCCTGAGAAGGCTCTGGTAGGCTTTCCACGACCCGCACCCACCTTCAGGGCGGTCGCGGGTCTCAAGTATCAGGCCACGGTCCAGCTTAAGCTGCTTGCTTCCCGGCCCGGCGTTTCTATTGCCATAGTACACGTAGTACGTGCCAGGGCCGTTTGTCGCAAATACCACCTGGCATTGCTTGCCCGGCTCGGCGTAAATCACCGTATGCGGCAGGAGCTTTGCGGCGCTGTCTGTTACCCGGATGCCCCGGCCGCCCGGTTTCACCTCTTCGCCCGCGCCGAACGTGCACAAGGCAAGGCCGGTGTTGCTTTGCTCCCGGACCTGGCGGGAAACCTGCAGGGCCCTGCGGTAAGGCCAGGCCTTGTTCCACCATTTCGGAGCTGCGTAACCTTCGCTACACCAAAGCGCTGCTGATGCAATAACAGCGCCAGCGACAAGGATGTTTCGGTAACAGCCTCGATTCATTTCTTATTCCCTTTGTTTTCCTTCGGCTGTTTTTTCTCTTTAGGAGGTTCGACAATCTGCTTTACAGAAATATTATCAACATACGCTTCACCGGGGGGCCAGAACACCATTATCTGAACCTTTATCCACTCTATCTTCAGTTTCTTGTTGCTGTTCTGAGGTGTGAAATCCTGGCTGTAGTACTTCCAGGTTCCAAGCTCGTTCTTGTCTTTGGGAATACAGTTCAAGTATTTCTTGTAAACGTTTCTTCGATATCCCTTTACTTCCGCATATCCCTTGATAAAAATCTTTACTTGTGGTGCATACGTGTTAACTTCGGCCACAAGGCGGTAGGTCACGTAGGGCGTGGCTTCAACGTATTCACTCCACAGGAGCGCGCCTCCGAGACCCGCTATGGTGTTGTACTTCTTGCCTGTAGTGGGGGTCTTCATCTTTGCGGGTGGACGCTCCTTGCGAGGCTGTTTCATCTCTTTGTAGCGGGCCTGTGCCTCCTTGTCGTAAACGTCGGAGTCGAACTTGAGACACTTGCCCTTGCCGCCGGGCCGCTTTACGTAGAAAGAGGTGAGGCCGTCAACGTCATCCCAGCCTTCCGGGGTTTTGGCTCCCTTTTTTGCTTTTTCGAAATCCCCATTAGACAGGAGTTCCGGCCCGAGCTTTGCACCGTCCTGTTTTATGCCTTCCCCGGCAAAGGCAACTGCGAGCGCAAGCAGCGCTATGGTGAGACAGCCTACAGTCAGGGTGATTGGTTTCATAGCTTTTCCGCTATTTATCCTTGTTTGCGTCCGGGTTTGAGAGAGCCTTGTAGTAGTCGCCCAGAAGGCCTTCGTACTTTTGCGGGAATCTCTCCTTCTGCGCGTTTATCAGCTCTTCTCTTATGTCCTTCGGGATTGCAAGCAACTGCTCCCGCTTGGCCTTTACTTCTGAAGCCACGACCTGTTTGGCATTCTCCATGCTCTCGACAGCCAGCATTTTCTTTTCGACAAAACCGTTTAAGTTTCCATTCTTCAGGCATTTCTCCGCCGCGCGCATTGCAGACACTGCCACGTCCAGATCGCCTGACGGAAGCTTTGTCTTCTTGAGGTTATGGGAAAGGCGCTCGGATTTTGACATTATCTGCGCCTGCTGGCGCGCAAGCCGCTGCATCTGCTCTTTTAGCTGCGGCGCCGCCGGGCCTCTCAGGCCTTCTTCTCCCCCGCCTGAGAGCTTGCCCCCACCGGTCGAGCCGCCGACAGGGTCTTTTGAAGTATCCTCGACCGAGCCTGCCTCGAAGGGGTCAGGAGTGAGGCGTGTCGGGGTTTTTCGCCCGCCTTTGCCAGTTGCGGTCTTTTCCACCATTTGTCCGGAGCTTTTGCCGGTGCGCCCTTCCCCGCTGCGCCCGCCCACTTCATTGTTGTTTGGCAGGGTGTTTCCAGTCATCTTTAATGGCAAAGTTTAGAACCCATGGATGA
>CAYWBA010000338.1:0-3836 GCA_964455955.1 uncultured Planctomycetota bacterium
GCGGTTGTGATGCTGTTGGTTGCGGGGTTTGGCTGCGTTGAGGAGCCGCTGATACCGGAAGACCTGAGCGTGCTCGGCAGCGAGACTGAGGCAGAAGACGAAGATATGCTTGATGAGATAGAGAGCGAACCGACGGATCATAGAGAGTTCGACCCCGACCTGAAAAGGGAAAAGGAACAGGAGGAAAAAGAAGAGGAAGAGGCGGAAAAGAGGGAAAAGGAAGCGAAAACCGCCGGCGAGAAAGCTGTCCAGGCGATGGACAAGATGAGCGAACTAATTAATGATGGGAAATTCGAGGAAGCTGTAAAAGTGTTTGATGAAAACAAGGAATACATAGAGAAAGTAGTCGAAGATGCGCAGGCAAGTGCGGACGCCGAAGGGGTCAGGCTGTGGGAGGAGTGGAAAGCAGAACTCTACAAGATGCACGAGATACTGATTGACCCTGAACTCGATGATGAGACAAAGAAGAGCCGTGCGTACAGTGCTCTCAGCTCGGCAGGAATGTCCAGAGTGGAAGCTAAACAAAGGGAAATCTTCGAACGTTGAGAACAGGCCGCGGGGTGCTGTGGCTGTGCCTTGAGAATAGAGCTGGCGGAGCAGTTGGCCGCCAGTTTTTGATTGTTTACAAGGGAGACTGGAACTGAAAGTACTTGTGATTGGTGACATTGTAGGCCGGCCCGGCAGGCAGATAATCACGGGCAAGCTGCAGGAACTGCGCAGGGAACTTTTGATTGACCTTGTGATTGTCAACGGCGAAAACGCGGCCGGGGGCTCCGGCATGACCGCGCCTATCCTGGACCAGTTTTACCATGACGGGGCGGATGTCGTAACAAGCGGCGACCACGCGTTCAAGCGCAGCGAGGTAATTTCGCGCATGGAGAGCGATTCACGTGTCCTGCGGCCCCTCAATTTCCCCGAGACTGCGGCCGGCCGGGGTTACACCTTCTGTCAGGTTAAGGAAATCAAGGTCGCGGTAATCAACCTGATAGGCCGTATATTTATGCAGGCCAGCCGCTGCCCCTTCCTTCTCGCGGATGAAGTGCTTGAGGAAATAGGCAGGGTAACCAATGTGATAATAGTTGATTTCCACGCCGAAGCTACGAGTGAGAAGGTGGCAATGGGCTGGTACCTTGACGGGCGGGTATCTGCTGTTATCGGGACGCACACACATATCCCGACAGCCGACGCCAGGATACTGCCGCAGGGGACAGCCTACATAACAGATATAGGCATGACAGGCCCGCACGAGTCGGTTATAGGCCGGGACATCGAGCGGGTCCTTTACCGCTTTACAACCGGCATGCCTGCCCATTTCGATGTGGCGAAAAACGATGTCCGCCTCAACGGGGTTGTAATAGAGATAGATGCTACTTCCGGAAATGCAACCTCTATTGAAAGGCTGGAGGTCAGGAGTGAATAGCTCCGAGCCCTTGCTGTTCGGTGAGAAGCGAAACATTCTAACTGTCAGCGAACTTACCCGCCAAATCAAGCTGGTGCTTTCAGATTCCTTCCGGCAGCTCCGGGTTTCCGGCGAGGTCTCCAACCTGACCTACCACGGTTCCGGGCACGTCTATCTCACTCTCAAAGACGAGGCCGCGGCGATACGGTGCGTGATGTGGCGCAGAACTGCGGCGAAACTGCGGTTTCGAATCGAGGAAGGTTCCGAGATAGTCGTTCTCGGCTCTCTGAGCGTCTACGAGGTGCGGGGAGACTACCAGCTCGTCGTCACCTACGCTGAGCCCAAGGGTGTTGGCGCGCTGGCGCTTGCTTTTGAACAGCTGAAAAAAAAGCTGGCTACGGAGGGGCTGTTTGAGGAAAGCCACAAAAAGCCCCTACCCTTCCTGCCGCGCAGAATCGGTGTTGTGACCTCCGCCACCGGGGCTGCGATACGGGACATAATACAGACCATCCTCTCGCGTTTCCCCAGGGCGCACGTGATTCTGCTGCCTGCGCGCGTACAGGGTGAGGGTGCTGCGCAGGAGATTGCCAGCGCCATCAAGACTTTTGATGAAATGAATGAGGTCAATGTCATAATTGCGGGCCGGGGCGGCGGCTCGCTCGAAGACCTCTGGCCGTTCAACGAGGAAATTGTCGCAAGAGCCATTTACGGCTGTCGCATCCCGATTATCTCCGCGGTCGGCCATGAGATTGACATAACGATAAGCGACTACGTGGCTGATGCCCGAGCCCCGACACCTACCGCAGCGGGAGAAATGGTGGTGCCCGTGGAAGCAGACCTGCAGCTTGCGCTCATGCAGCTTCACCAGAGGCTTGCCCTTGCCCTGCGTAACATGCTTGAGCGGCGGCGCCACGAGCTCGACAGGCTGACTTCATCTTATGCGTTTCGCCGGCCTTTTGAATACCTGCAGCAGCGCGCCCAGCAGCTCGATGACCTCTGGCGGCGGCTGTCGAGAGAGGTCGAAAGCACTATGGATGCGCGAAGAAGAACACTTGAGGGACAGAAGCAGCACCTTGAAGGGTTGAACCCTCTTAACGTCCTTGCACGTGGATACTCGATAACCACTATTGCAGGCTCCTGCGAGCCTCTTACTGATGTTTCGAGCGTAAAGAAAGGCGATGCTATTGAAACTGTGCTTGCAAAAGGTAAAATAGTTTCGAAGGTCGAAAGAGTCCGGAAAGGAGAAAATTAGGTGGCAGAAGAAGATATTCAAGAGCCTGGCCTGCAGGGTGAAGATGAAACCCCGGGATACGAGGAGGCTTATTCTCAAGTGGAAGAGCTTGTCAGGGAGCTTGAGAGCGGGGAGCTGACTCTCAAGGAAAGTATTCAAAAATACGAGCAGGCTGTCAAGGCGATGAACCGATGCTATGAACTGCTTGACGAGGCTCAGAAGAAAATCGAGATGCTTACCAGAGATGCCGAGGGCCGCATCACCAGCAGGGAAGACCTGGGAACGGAGTAGATTCAGTTGGCGGATTTAAGCGACTGGCTTGAGCGACAAAAGAAAGCTGTAGATGCCTTGCTTGAAGGCTACCTTCCGGCGCAGGACGAACATCCCGAGACTATAAGCAAGGCGGTGCGCTACTCTGTTTTTGCAGGCGGCAAGCGGCTCAGACCGATTCTTGTGCTTGAGTCATGCCGTGTTTGCGGCGGCCGCGAAGATGATGCCCTGAGAGCTGCATGTGCTGTTGAGTGCATTCATACATACTCGCTCGTGCATGACGACCTGCCGGCTATGGATGACGACGACCTTCGGCGGGGCAAGCCCACAACCCACAAGGCGTTCGGCGAGGCTGTGGCAATACTGACAGGGGATGCGCTCCTGACCTTTGCGTTTGAGGTGCTGACGGTTGATGGCGGAGCTAAATCGGCGAGACTTGCATGCGAGCTGGCCGGGGCTGCCGGGGCCAGAGGGATGGTAGGAGGCCAGGTGCTCGATATCGCAAAGCCCCCCTCCTCGGGGAAGGAAGACTCCGTCAGGTCAATACATTCTATGAAAACAGCCGCGCTCCTGCGGTGCGCATGCCGGATGGGCGCTATTTGCGCGGAAGCGACGGATGAGCAGCTTGGAGCGCTGACAAACTACGGAACAAACCTGGGACTGGCCTTCCAGATTTCGGACGACATACTTGACGAAACCTCGACACCTGAGGAACTCGGGAAGGCTACGCATAAGGACCTTGCCGCGGGGAAGCTTACATACCCGGGCGTCTTTGGGCTTGAGGAAGCCTCCCGCCAAGCTCGCGAGCACGTGGCAAGAGCAATTGAAGCGCTTGAGGTGTTCGGCCCCGAAGCGGATAATCTGCGTTCAATGGCGGAGTATGTAGCAAGAAGAAAAAGCTAACCCGGCCTGTTCTGCAGGCTGAGTTGGGGCAGG
>CAYWBA010000339.1:0-3831 GCA_964455955.1 uncultured Planctomycetota bacterium
GGTCGAGCGGGGGAGAAACTGCGGGGTCTTCTATCTCGCCGCCCTCGCTGGTTATTCCCCATATGTTGTCGTCGTGGGAATAGGTGAAGTGCTTCAGCTTCTCTGCTTCAATGCCGTGCTCCCTGGCGTATTTGTACTCTTCTTCTCTTCCCATGCCCCACTCGCGGACAGGGTCAACGATTTTGATGTCATGGGCAAGTGCGAGGATGCCGCTGTCGAACCGCACCTGGTCGTTGCCTTTGCCGGTGCAGCCGTGGCCTATTGCGTCCGCGCCGTTATCTCTGGCCGTGTCCACCACGACCTTGCATGTGAGCGCGCGGCCAAGCGGGGTGCTCAGGTAGTAGCCGTTGTACTCTGCGTTGGCCTTGACCGCTTTGAACAGGTAATTGTTGACAAACTCTTCCGTGACGTCGGCAATAACTGCCTTCGAGGCGCCAAGGTCAAGGGCGCGTTTGCGTATCACTTCCATGTCGTCACGGAGCTGGCCGAGATTGGCGGTCAGGGTCACTACATCGCATCCGTAGTGCTCTTTGAGCCACGGAATCATGACCGAGCTGTCCAGACCCCCGGAGTAAAGCAGCACGACCTTCTTTACTTCGCCGGGTACGCCTTCATAGGTGGCGATTTTCTTGTAATCCATGTCTTCCATCTTTTCCTCTCCTAACAGGTTTTCACAACGTTTGCCGCAGCCACTAAAAGAATACGCATAACTATAATCTCTTTGCAGTAATAACTCAACAGGAGTTGGAGAAAGTAACCAGACGTAAGAGAAACGGGGTTATGGCGCCTACAGGCGCCTGGCGCGCCCGGCAGGCGGGACGAGATGCGTCTTGCGACGATTGAACACAGAACTGAAATACTCGACCGGCGTAATCATTGCATTTCCGCCAAAAACGTTTCCGCCATTAACCCGATATTTCTACGCTCCCGGCCATGCAAAATCAAGAAAAAATTTGCACCATACCGCAATTTTTTCAGAAATGCCGGGGGTGCTGTTGATGAACTTTGTCTATCTTGGAAAAAGTACGCCCGGCAGGATTCGAACCTGCGGCCCCCGGTTTAGGAATCTGGATAGCAAAAATTGTAACACCTTGGGCAACAATGAGTTAGCACTTGAAGATTTGCGAATGTACAAGGATTTGTACAAGGTTGCAGAAGCTTGGCCAAGACTGCCTCAGAACATAAGGCAGGCAATACTACTGCTCGTGGCAGGGAATTTATGAGTACAATATGGGATAAGGGGCCTCACCTAATGGTATTCGTTCAGCAAGGTACTTTGTGATTTTGCAGTTCCTTTCATGAATTCCCATTAGATAATCGCAGAATGTTCCTTTACTATATTATACCATGTGATCTTGTTCCGAGACAACCTCCCACCGCCTTGCTGCAGAATCCCAAGGCGGATTGGACAGCGTTAGAACCAAATCCCCGGCGATACCTGAAAAACTCCACCTCTGCGTCAACGTATCTCATTAGACTTGTGGAGCTTATGGCAAATGCTGGCTGAGGGTTAACGAGTTCTTGCACCATATTGAAGTAACCCCTACAATACTATCAAGGAAGAAATTGCGAGAGGGTGCCCACATTCCGGATTAACGGTTGGTTATCAAGAAAAACACTGACATGAAGACTATTACGCCAAGCCCGATAGGCTCTGCTTTCAGACGCAGTCGTGGCATTCTCATTGCGTCCTCTTTGGTTGGCATTCTGGCCGTTGGACTCGACATGTTGCTGTTCCTGCTTGGGGTTAGTTACTGGGATTATGAGCCGGCCCTTGTGCTGGGTGCAGCAGCAGTGCTGGGGTTTATGGCGAAATGGGACAGAGCTTCTCTGGGACTTAGAATGCCTTCTGTCCGGCGTTCCGGGTACTTGATAAAGATTGCGCTCTTCCTGGGCGGAATTGTCAGCCTCTTTTCCATCTGCGCCCTTGGCTTGCTCTGGTTATTGGATGTACCAATTGACCTTCGGCTTTTCACGCACCGTTCGCAATTGCTACCATGGCTCTGGAGTGCTTGCATTTTGGCCCCGGTCTTTCAGGAAGGCATGTACCGATTTGCCTTATGCACACCGCTGGCAGCACTGCTCGGAAGGTGGGGAGCCATCCTTATAAGCGGGGCGGCGTTCTCGGCACTGCATTTTGTTTACGGAATTCCTGGGCCTGACAATCTCATCGCTGGATTCTTGCTTGCATGGGTTTACCTGAAAACCCGGAGTATCCTTGTGCCAATAATCTTACATTCTCTGGGCAATCTGTGCGTGTTTGTATTCCAGGTAATCGTCTACTATCCAAACGGCGGGTGAGAAGTGGTTCGCTGTGGTCTTGGGGGGGGCAGAACCTCAAGAGTGATCTGGTTCTTGCGCCGACTTGATATACGCCGTATAATCTGTGAGCAAGGTAGTCTTTCCGGAGAAACAAGCATTGAAAGCTATATGTCCAAACTGTGGGGCTAAAGGAGTGGTGTTTGTGGATGGCGAGTTAGGTTCACTCGGAGCTTTGATATCTCTTTCTGTGGACTTCCTCCTGCTTGGCCCTCTGGTGATACTCGGCTTTTTCGGCCATGAACCTGCAGAAACTAAGTGCCCGAATTGTGGGCATAGCTATCACGTTAGACTGAACATGCGACTCCAGACTTACGGCAGTCCATCCTACTTCTACAGTCTTTTCGTATATGCCATTCTGGCTGCGGCCCTGCTATTCCTGCTCTTCGGGGTATGGTAGGGGGAATTGGATTTGAACCGGTCGCGCGTTCAAATTTAGCCGGCAGGCCTGCCCGCCGATAGCAAGCCGCGGCATTCACTGCCGCGGATGTTTAGCCGGGTCGCCTGCGGCCCGGATGAGTTTAACAATTCTCCCCACCGGTGGCGAGGCCACTCTTGGCACCGCTTGCGGGCGACTTGCGGCAGAGGCAAAGTCAAGTAGAGTTATGTAGAAGTCAAAGGTGACAGGGCAGGTTGTACCTGCGGTGGGGCTTTGGAATCTTCTGCATTAGACGCCGTCGGTACGCTGAAACCCGCATAACGCAAGCAGTACAGCAACCCACAGTAATGTAATACCTGCCAATGTTAATCCTCCCGCTGATGATGCCCGCAAATCATTGCGTAGTCTGCGATAGAAGGCGACCCAAAACATGTGACAAATTTTGTCACGCATCGCCGACACCAAAAAGATGTGCCAAATTGAAAATTTTTTTGCTTCGTAACATCGTTCTGTTAAATCTCTTACGTAAACGGCCCGAAATCGCGAAAACTTGTGTGGCCTAAAAAGGGTGTTCTGGCGCGCTGATTATAGAGGGCGCGATAAAGAAAAAACACCCTCTCCTTGACAATTTTCAAGTTTCCGGGAATATTTGAGCGGCGTGAGTGTTTAACAAAACAGTGATGTAAATTCAACTGCCGGAGCATTGGTGAGACTATGTGTAACTCGCTCGCACGCAGAAGCGCTGTCGCATTATGCTTTGTGATTCTGCTTTCCTCATGCTGCTTTTCTACCGCGAGAGAAGAGCGTCAGGCCGACATACCTGTATGGGAACAGCCGACTCTTAAGCAGTATGAATGGCTCAAGGGCTTGCTTAAAGGAAGATTTATTCTAAACCTGGCGGACGCGAGTGGTTGCACAGTTGCTGATATGAAGGGTTTTGGCTGTGATAAATTCGCTAACGAAATCAAACACTCAGAGAAGATGGTTGATGCACTTGGGCTTTTCTTAACATATTTGGTTGCCCGCGACGATTATGCCGCTATAGTCAAGGAAATCCTCCTGCATCTGTCAAATACGCGCTCTGACAAAGCGCTCAAATACATATTGGAAATATGCGACAGTCACAGGTGAGT
>CAYWBA010000340.1:0-3822 GCA_964455955.1 uncultured Planctomycetota bacterium
GCAAGAACAGGGAAAAAATATTCGAGGCGAAAGTTGTAGGAATTTCCAGCAAAACTCTCTTTTCGATGGCAGCTTACGCCAACCAGAACCTCGCAGTTGCCGTGACACGGTACTTCTTCGACGACCCCGAGCTGCATACCCCGGGTAAGTTCGGCCTTGCGGCAAACGTCACGCTTGACTCCAGAGACAACATTGAGACGGTCAGGGAGGCGGTAAGGAAGCTCAACCTGACCGCGATAACGATAGAGGAGCGCACAGGGCTCCTGGACACGATTTTCTATGTGCTGGAGGTGTCCCTGTCAGTGTTTGGGACTATCGCCCTGGTGGTTGCAGGTCTCGGCATTGCAAACACTCTCCTTATGGCCACTTACGAGCGGCGGCGCGAAATCGGCCTTATGAAAGCACTCGGCATGTCGAACTCAGGCATAAAGATGTTATTCGCACTTGAAGCTGTCACTATCGGCATTATGGGCGGGATAATCGGCCTCGTCGCCGCATACTGCGCGGGCACTGCCGGTAATCTCCTCGCCCGTGCAACGTTCGCAAAGTCCTGGGAAGGTCTGGCTCTTTTCGCCTTCCCGTGGTGGCTCTTTGCCGGGATAATGATTTTCAGCGCTGCCGTCGGGCTGCTTGCAGGGCTCTATCCTGCAATGCGTGCAGCCCGCCTTGACCCAATCCGGGCACTGAGGTCGGAATAAGTCAATGCAGCATTTGCATCTGGAGATGTAAAATGTTATTATTAAGTAGGGAAAATGCAATGCTTCGTGCTGGTTCTTGTAGCAAAAGAGCGGCAAAAGGCGTCTATTTTAGTAGAGGCGCCACGGCCGGGCTGTGGGGGAACCGGCCGAAGCGCTGAGGGTGCAACAGGTTCGGCAGGTGGAGGCATTCTGAATGGATTTCTATTCCGCAGCATACAGGACTCTCAAGAAAGAGAACGCCCGTCTGTTGCGTGAGCTCAACAAGACAAAAGCTAACCTCAAAAACGCTTTAGTCCGGCTTAAAGAGCTACAGCAAAAACTCACCGGAGAATCCAGGGTAATTATTCAGGATGAGGCTTCTGTAAAGCGGGGGGAGAAATCCGAAGCTCCGCTGCCGCCGAGCCGTGAGGGCTACAACTACGACTATTCCATGATAGTCGGGGAAAGCCCGAAGGTGCACGAGTTCCTTCGCTACCTTGACCACGTCATAGATGCAAACGTGCCGGTGCTGATACAGGGCGAGTCGGGTACAGGCAAAGAGCTTGTTGCGCGCGCAATACATTTTAATTCACCCCGCAGGCTTAATAAGTTTGTTGCGGAAAACTGTGCCGCAATACCTCAATCATTGTTTGAGTCGGAACTTTTCGGCTACGTGGAGGGGGCTTTCACCGGCGCCACGCGGTCGAAAAAGGGGCTTTTTGAACTCGCCGACGGAGGATCACTCTTCCTCGATGAAATCTCCAATATGCCTGTGCAAATGCAGATGAAGCTGCTGAGGGTCCTGCAGGACGGGGTGATTAGAAAGGTCGGGGCTGCCTCCACCATAAACGTAGATGTGAGAATCATATCGGCCTCCAACAAGAACCTTACCGAGATGGTGGAAAAGAGCAAGTTCAGGAAAGACCTGTTCTACCGCATAAACGCTATTACAATAGAGCTGCCCTCTCTGCGCGAGCGCAAAGAGGACATCCCGCTGCTCGTACATTATTTCTTTGACCTGATATGCAAGGAAACAAATGCACCGGCCAAGGAGATATCCCCTGAGGTTATTGACCTGCTTATCTCGCATGACTGGCCGGGTAATGTCCGCGAGCTGGAAAATGAGTGCTATCGCCTGATTGCCCTTTCGGGCAACCGTGTTACGCCGGACCTTGTGTCCACCCACATTCAGGCGAAGAAGCCGGCCGTCAAGCTGGCTGCAGGGCTGAAGTTCGAGAGGCTTGACGAGAATACGCTGCGCAAGGCTGTGGCTAACGTGGAGCGCGAGATTATGGCCAAGGCACTTGAGAAAACACAAGGCAATCGCACCAAAGCGGCCAAGATGCTGGGGCTTTCCACCGCAGGACTTATCAAGAAGATGAACCGCTGCGGCCTCTCGGTCGTGGTGAAAGTCGGAGACAGCAAGAAAAAGGAAAAGGATAAGTCATAAGTCCACATGGCCTTCCTCTTTTTCAGAAACTGAATGCACTGCCTTTGGGATTTAACCCTTGTTCTTTCAGGCAGTTAAATCGCGAAGCCAATGCCTTATCGTTTGAACCATCCGGCCCGGAGGCTGGTATAATTATTAGGTAAGACTGTGTTAACGGAGCCCATCCGGTGGCTAAGAGACGCTATGGCGGCCGAAGGAAAGTTGTACAAAGACCTCGAAGAACAAGGGCGAGCAAGAAATCGAACCAGTACCTGAGGGAGGCCCAACAGGCAGCCGAGAGGTTTGTTAAGATTTACGAGAAACGTCACAGAGTTAGGCTCACCTACGATATGAATGATGTAGGTCTTCTTGACAAGGAACTTGAAAAGAATTACGAAAAGAACACCCTGACCCCTGACGAAACTGTCTGCATGGGGTATTACCTGGGAGAACTGCTCAGGCGAAATGTAGGGGGCAAATACGAGTTCAGAAAAGACTATAACGCGGTTGCCCTTAAATGTCTTGACATTGTTGCGTTTCCCATACTGAAGGTCCAGAAGGCGCTGGAGGATAAGAACCCTGCCGCGCTTGAGTCGTATGCGTACGTTTATGCAAAGAAAGTAAGTGACAAGAGAGAAAAGGGTTCGAAATAGTGGTTAACCCTGAAAGCGGCATGGCGCTGGTGATTGTGCTGATTATCGTCGTGGTTCTCAGCGTCGTTATTGCGCAGTTCAGTTACAGCGTCAGCGTGGATGAGCGAATTGCAAAGAACTTTGCAATGGACCGCAAGAACTACTACGCGGCCCGGGGAGGGCTGATGCTTGCAAATGCCCTGCTTGAAAAGGATACCCTCGAAGGCGGCCCCATAGACACGCTTGATGACGACTGGGCGGAAAACGCGCAGTTCCAGGGCATTACAATAGGCGATGTCAATACCACCATAACCATAACAGACCAAGAACGGCTTATTAACATCAACCGCCTTGCGGACAAGGCAAACAAGGACTACAACTTCATACACCAGTCACTTGCAAGGCTGATAGAAATCCTCGAACTGGAAGAGAACGAGGAACTCCTGCTTGCAGACTGCATAGCAGACTACATTGACAAAGACGAGGAAGGGGAGTTTGAAGAGGGCGCGAAGAACGGCCCGCTTACCACGATAGAAGAGATGCTCCAGATACCTCAGATAACCCCGCGAATTCTCTTCGGCTACACCACGGAGGAAGGTGAAGAAATAAGAGGGCTTGCTGATTTTGTCGGCCTGTGGGGAACTGCCAAGATAAATATTAACACGGCCAGTGTGGAGGTGCTGGAGGCAATCTCACCAGAAATAGATGAAGAGGATGCCGGCAATATTGTGGACTACCGCGCGGGTGAGGATGGAGAACCCTTTAACACCCCGGCCGAACTGGTTAAAGTACCTGGTTTCGAAAACATTTTCGATGAGGACAAGAACCTGCTTGCGCACCTGACCACGTTCTCCACCTATTTCGAGGTACGCATAAAGGCGGAAAAGGACAATGTGAAAAAAGATGTCAGGTCAATTGTCAGCAGGAAGGGGAAAAAGATTAACGTGCTTTTCTGGAAGGAGCGGGAATTCTAAGCCGCTCTGAGGAGAAGAAATGAAGACAGTCAGGCTGCTCATAGCTTTGTTTAACCTCAGCATACTGGGACTGCTTATCTATTGGGGTTACAGCTTCTATCTCCGCAGCG
>CAYWBA010000341.1:0-3815 GCA_964455955.1 uncultured Planctomycetota bacterium
AGGATTAGCATACTTGCCGGTATTGTCGCCTGGTTACTAATAGCGATGCTTTGCGCCACGCTTGGAGCGCAGTGCGAGAGGCTACAGGAACAGCCTGTGAGTCCGCAGGCGGAGCCTGCCAAAGACCACGAGAAAAAAGAGCCCCCGGAGAAGAAGGAGGGGGAAGAGCAAAAGGACAAGAAGGGGAAGAAAGATAGCGAAGAAAAAGAGGACAAAGGTGAAAAACAAGAGCCGCGCAAGTTCACGAAGGAGCAGATAGCGAAGGCGTATCCTGTCGGCGAGCGGCTCACTTATAATGTGAGCTGGAAAGGCATACATGCGGGGACGGCGGTGCTTGAGGTTACTGACAAGGTCACCTACAAGGGGCGCAAGTGTTTCCGCATCAGGAGCTACACGAGGTCGGCCAGGGCAATCAGCCTGTTCTACAAGGTGGACGACCGGCTGCAAAGCTATATTGATGCCGAGACGCTCGAGCCGCTGCGCTCAGATAAGCGCCTGCGTGAAGGCGGCCGCGAATCCGACCAGTTCATACTTTTTTCGCCATCTGAGCGCACCGCGGAGTACCACAAGCGCAAGAAGGGGCGCTTCGTCCTGCGCCGCCCCCATGCCAAGGTGCCTTCCGGCGTGCAGGATGTGCTGTCTTCGATTTACTCACTTCGCACAATGAAGCTTGAGGTCGGCCAGAAGTACAGTATGCCGATAATCACCGGCAGGCGGATTACCACGGGGGCTTTCGAGATTACGGAGGAGAAGAAAATCAAGATTCCGGATGTCGGCAAGTTTGTCGGCGTCAAGATTACGCCAAGGCACATCGAAATTCCCGGCGAGGGGAAGATGAAACCGGGGGAGGGGCTTTTTGTAGCGTCCGGCGACTCGGATGTCTGGCTTGACAAGGCTACCGGCATGCCTCTGAGAATGTATGTTGATGTCCCTCTGGGCGCAATTAAGGTGGAGCTCTGCAAGAAGGAAATGGTTGAAAAGGAAGACAAGGCGAAGAAAGGCCAGGGCAAATGACCCCGCACGGGAAGAAAACACTGCATGAGCGCGTTGACCTGGTGGCGCGTGAGCTCCAGCGCTACTGCAAGCTTCAGGCGGTTTTGGGAACGCCCTTCGTGCGCAGGCCTGCGGCTGCGCCTGTAGTGGAAGGCGGGCCGGAGCCGGCTGCGCAAAGCGCCGACGCGCTCGAAGAGCTCAGGCGGGAGGCGCTTGCATGCCGCCGTTGCGCCCTTGCGCAGACTCGGAACAAGGTGGTTTTCGGCGCAGGCTCGCCGGCTGCGCGGCTCATGTTTGTGGGCGAGGCGCCGGGCTACCACGAGGACCAGCAGGGCATACCTTTTGTCGGTAAGGCAGGCCAGCTCCTGACGAAGATAATAAAGGCAATCGGTCTCACACGCGAGCAGGTTTACATTGCCAACATCCTGAAGTGCCGCCCGCCGGAGAACCGCAACCCGACCCCGGAGGAGTCTATAAGCTGCTATCCTTTTCTCATCCGGCAGATAGAGATTATAAGGCCTGAGGTAATTGTAGCGCTGGGCGGTGTCGCGGCCAAGAAGCTTCTGAAGACCGACAGCCCCACACACCAGCTCCGCGGCCGCTTCCACGACTTCCGTGACACAAGGCTTATGGTCACTTTCCATCCCGCGTACCTGTTGCGGAGCCCGGCAAGGAAGAGGGAGACATGGGAGGATATGAAGAAAGTCCGCGATTACCTTGCAGAAGTCACAACTGGTGGTAATGGATGAGAGTCACAGGCGGCAGAATGCGAAACAGGAATATCAGGACGCCGCGGGGGCCGGCTGTTGAGCCTGTGCCTGATATGGTGCGCGAGGCAGTGTTCGCAATCCTGCAGCACCTTGTGCCCGGCTCTCGCGTGCTTGACATGTTCGCCTGCAGCGGCTCGCTGGGTATTGAATCCCTCTCACGCGGGTCGGAGTCGGTTCTGTTTGTCGAAAAGGACCCCGTCTGCGTTCGCACTATCATGGAGAACCTCGAAGCACTTGACTTGAGTTCCAGAGCCCAGGTCATAACAGGCGATGCTTTCGCCGCCCTCCCGGCTCTTATAGCTTGCGGCCACCGGTTTAACCTTGCATTTCTCGACCCGCCGTATTCGGTCTCGGATGACCCGGGTGGCTTGAAAGAACTGGCGGGATTGGTCAGCAGCCTTTACCAGGGCCTCATTCTTGCCGACCAGGCTATGGTAGTTTTGCGCCAGCGCAAAGGCTCAGGAGCCCTTTTTGCAGACGCTCAGGGCTTCCAAACAGACACCCGCACCTACGGCTCTACTCAAGTTGCTTTCATAGAGAAGGCTTGATGCCTTTACCAGAGCGGGTTGGGAAAAGACTTGCTTATCAACTTGACAGGAGCTTGGAGCTACGGATAATAATAGTTTTGCCTGATAGTGGATTCCCCGGCTTGGGGCCAACAGGCGGACCGGAGGACGATTCCGTGCAGGAGCAAGGCGGCGAGTTAGGCATACCAGGAAAAAGAGAGGCTGGCGAGGCGGCACCGGCACCCGGTGCGGCGGCCGAAGTGCGTGACCTTGTATTCCCGGATGGTTTCCTCTGGGGGACTGCTACCTCTGCGCACCAGATTGAGGGGAACAATACGAAGAATCAGTGGTGGCGCTGGGAGCAGGAGGGTTCGCACATCGCGGACGGCTCAAAATCAGGGCGTGCCTGCAAGCACTACGAGATGTTTGAGAAAGACCTTGACCTCATAGAGATACTCGACCTTACCTGCCACAGGTTTTCTATTGAGTGGAGCCGCATTGAACCTGAGCCCGGTGTATTTGACGAGGAGGAGATTGAGCACTACCACGCCGTGCTCCGGGGGCTGCGCGAGCGGGAGATGGCGAGTTTTGTTACCCTGTATCATTTTACAGTTCCCCAGTGGTTCGAGGATGCCGGCGGGTGGCTTAACCCTCAGGCGCCGGACAGGTTTGCTGCTTTCGCGCGCAAGGTGGCTGATACGCTGGGAGAGCAGATTGACTTTTACATTACGGTAAACGAGCCGATGCTGGTAGCAAACGCAAGCTATCTGGTAGGAACGCATCCGCCCGGGCACAGGAGCGCTGAGGAGTTCGCCAGGGCAGCCGTCAACCTGCTTTATTCTCATGCCAAGGCGGCAAGAGCTATTCGCGAGTCTGCCACCTCCACCGGCAAGACAAGAATAGGCATGTCCAAGGCTATAACAGTCTACGAAGCTGTTGACCCCAACAACGGCGCTGATGATGAGGAGAAAGAGAAGCGCGACCGCGTCCTCAATCACTGGTTTATTGATTGTCTGAGCGCGGGCAGGGCGCTTGAGCCGCTCAGCAGGGGCGAGCCTGTGCCCGGCCTGCCGGGTTCGATTGACTTTATCGGTATTAACTATTACCTGCGGGCGCGCGTAAGCCCTGATGCGAGGCGGATGAGCGAGTACTATGAATCCATGCGTGGCCGGGCTGAGCAGAGTGACCTCGGCTGGGAGCTTTATCCTGAGGGAATCCGCTACGCGGTTGAGGTTGCCGGCAAGCTGAAGAAGCCCATATACGTTACGGGAAACGGCATAGCTGCGGAAGATGACGAAAAACGCGCCAGGTTCATAGTCTCACACCTGAGCGAACTGCACGATGCGATTCGGGGCGGCGCGGATGTCCAAGGGTACATGCACTGGACTTTGCTGGACTGTTTCGAGTGGTCGCTCGGTTTCATGCCCAAGTTCGGGCTTGCCTCCGTGAACACGGAAGGGTATCGCAGGGTCCTTAAGAAGAGCGCGGCTGTCTTGAGAGATATTGCTGTTGCAAACGCCATACCCGCGGCGCGCCTTAGGAAGTT
>CAYWBA010000342.1:0-3810 GCA_964455955.1 uncultured Planctomycetota bacterium
GTGGTCACCGTAAAAGTTGCTTCACCAAGCCATGTCACAGCCACGAGGGAAAACATCCAGGTTCTCAAAGGCCAGCGGGTCGAAGGTATTGATTTCAAGCTTGAACGCGGCGGCACTGTCTCAGGTATAGTTGTCGGGCCGGAGGGAGAACCTGTTACAGATGCCGATGTCTCAGGCACCGACACAAGAGGCTTTAAGACCACCCGGACCGACCCCAGCGGCGCATTCGCGCTCACCGGCTTTACCGGGGAAAAGGTGAACCTGAGTGTTCGTGCGCAGGGCTTTGTCCTGCTTGTGAAGCGCGACGTGCCGGCAAATACCCGGGACCTGCGGCTGACCCTGAGCAGAGGCGGCTCTGTGGAAGGCCAGGCGATTGCAGGCGAGCCGTTGAAGTACTTTGTAGTCGCCGTTTATACTATTGCGCCCGCAGGCGGGCGGCGGACCGCTGTGACCCAGCAAATGTTCAGGGACCCGCAGGGTGCCTTCAAGCTTGAAAACATTCCCGAGGGCCGCTACAGCCTTGAAATCAGCTCGACGAAATACATCCATGCCAGCCCTGAGATTATTGAGGTCAGCGTATCAGCCCCGGTCACCGGGCTGAAAATCCCCCTTGTTTGCAGGTAACTATGCGCCCGAGTAGATACATGCTCAAAAGAACCATATTCGCCAGAGAGGCACGGAGAAGAAACCTGATTATGGTTCGGAAAATAAGAAAAACAAGAAAAGAAAAAGGGTTTAACTCCGTGAACTCCGCGTGGTGAGAAAGCATGAAAAAGCTTCGAAGACTGTTTCACGAATCCCTTGACGCAAGTGCGGTTTCTCTATCACCGGAAGAATCGCATCACGCAGCTCACGTCCTGCGGCTGGCGCCAGGCGATTGCGTCGAGGTCTTTGACGGCCGCGGCAGCTCCCGGGCGGGCAGGGTTGAGGCAATCAGCAGACACAAAGTCAGTGTAGCCTTAGCCGGCGAACCAATCGTTAGTACTGTTCCTCGTCCCGCCATTACCCTGGCAGTCACTCCACCAAAAGGCCAGCGGATGGATACGCTGCTTCAGATGTCGCAGGAAATGGCAATAAACGAGGTTATACCTGTTGTAGGGGAAAACTCGGATTCCCCAAGCCGGCGGGAAAATGCGCGCGAGCGCTGGCGGCGGGTCATAATTGCGGCGGCAAAGCAGTCAGGTACCAATTTTTTTATCAAAATCGCGCCGCGGGAAGAGCTCGAAAGTCTTTTCGCGCGTGCAGGGCAATGGGACATTGCGATTGTCTGCCATCCAGGAGAGCAGCTCCCAAGTCTGCGCAGGGTTCTTCAGGAATGCTCCATTCCCGGCAGCGCACTGGTCGTTGTGGGACCGGAAGGCGGGCTTAGCCAGAGGGAAATCACCGCTGCGCAGGATGCGGGCTGTTTCCTTGGCAGGCTTCCCGCACCAACTTTGCGGGTTGAGACAGCCGCAGTATTTGCCCTCTGCGCGCTCTGTTATCAGTTCAGATGAGTTCTATGCACCTCTCTACTTTTCTTGTTTTTCCTTCTTTTCCTTCAGGTTAGTGTCCTCGGCAAGCTTGCGTTCCATAGTTTTCTTTCTGGCCGGGTCTATCTCGTGTCTGAGGTATTCTTTCCAGGCAAGGGCTGCCTCCTCGTACATTTTTCTTGCGTAAAATGCGTGGCCGAGGAAGTAATTGGCTGCCGCGAGGTAATAAGGATCCTCTGTCTTCTTAAGAACATCCAGAAAATGCAGGATAGCCTCGGTAGGCTTGGCGTGCTGCAGGAGGAGCTTGCCAAGCCCCAGGTGACAATCGAGGACTCTTGAGCCCTGTTTGATTGAACGCTCAAAGGCCTGCGCAGCTTCAGCCGCTTTTCCAGCGCGAAGCGCCGCCTGAGCCGTGAGGTAATGGATTGATGGATACTGGGGCAGCACTTTTGAGGCATTCAGGTAGTCTGCAAGTTCCTCGTCCGGCTGGCCGAGCACGTAGTTGGCCCTTGCGCTGTAGGTCAGGAGCTCAGCAGCTTCAAAGGCGGTTATTTGCTGCTTGCCAGTGTCTGCCGCCTTCCGGAGGAAAGGCACAGCCTTCTCGAAATGCCCCAGCGCGGTCTTGTCCTTGCCCAGTTTCGTAAGTGCCGTTGCGAGCCAGTAGTTTGCTTCACCGGGGATTTGTGATGGCAGGGCATTTTCCTTCAGGCCGGCAACTTCTGCAAGTGCGGCTTCGAGGTGGGTCTTGGCATCCTCGCTACGGTTTTCGTCAAAGCTTATCCTTCCCAGCAGCAGCCTGACACGTGCCGTTATGACCCTCAAGTTGTCATCCTTCTGGAGCTTTGCGGTTAGCTCAAGCGCTTCAAGGAGCTTATCTGTTGCGAGCTTACGCCTGCCTGCCGCGTAGTCGCGCAGGGCAGCTTCGTGAAGCACAAGCGCTTTACTGATAGAGGGTTTCTTGCGCTCCCGGCGCTCCCGGCGCCGCGATTCTATTAGCATGAGGTAAACCTTGGACTGGGCATGATTGGGAAGACATTCAAGCACCTGACGGAATTCTTTTTCAGCTTTATCCAGCCAGCCGGCCTTGTAGTAGAAGTCACCCAGGCTGAAGTGGGCCTCCACAAAACCCGGCGCTATTTGGATAGTCTTTTCAAGAGCCTTGATTGCTTCGAAAAACTTGCCAGCTCGGTCAAGCGCCTGCGCTGACATGTAGTAAGCCTGGCGCCTTGCCTTCCGGACACCGTGGGTGGCTGTATGCGGGTCGCGGGTGTTAAACTGTTGATAAAACTCGCATAGCTCAATCACTTTCTTAAAGCTCGCGAGAGCCTCTTCGTTCTCGTTGAGGTCAAGATTGAAAAGGCCGATATGGTAGCTTATTGATATTTCATCAAGCGTGCCTTCTGCATGGCCGGCTGCTTTTTTGAGAGATTTGAGTCCTTCCTCCGGTTTCTCAAGAGCAGCCAGCACGAGCCCTTTTCTGAAGTTTGCCTTGACCAGATAGACGTTTGCCTGCTCCTGCGAGGCCATCCTGGCGGTCGTATCGAACTCCGTCAGGGCCTCTTTGAATCTCTTGTCGGCTAAATACGCTTCTCCAAGGTTGAAGTGCACATGCAGGTAATCGTTTTTCTGCGCAATAGCCTCGCCGAGGACATCTGTTCCTCCAAGCAGTTGCTCAAAGTCCTCAATTGCTTCAGCCGTTTTGCCGACCTTCCCGTAAGCGAGCCCGCGGCCCATAACCGCGTTCAGGGCGTAGCCTTTACGCAGGTCATGCCATGTTTCTTCGGGCAGTATCTTAATAACACGAGTAAAGTGGTCTATTGCCTCGTTGTACTTCTGTTCTGCAAGCGCGGTGCGACCTTCGGATGCGTATTTCTCGGCGACGGCGGCGTACTCTTCGCCGACGGCAAGCTGGCTGCGCGCGCAGCCAGGGTAGAGCGCAATTACACTGCTGTAAAGGGAGAGAGGAGTCTGCCAGTCCTTGTTTCTCTGTACTGTAATCCTAGCAAAAAGAACGATAAGGACAATGGCGGCCGCGGTCCCGGCAAAGCGCAGGGTCTTGCTTTTACCGAGAAGCCATCTCAGCCCGAGTGCGCCGAGCAGTATCAGCCCCAGCGAAGGCAGGTAGAGAAAGCGTTCGGCCAGACGCTCAGGCAACGGCACTATCTGCAGTACGGGAATAAGCGAGAGGTAAAGGAAAAGCACTGCAAAACCAGCGAGGAGTTTCTTTCTAAGAATCAGGAAGCTTCCAACTGAAATAAGGGCTGCGTGAAGCCACAGCGAAAACAGGGTCGTAAGCGGGCTAAAAAGCGACTTGGAGACCCCAAAAACGTTGTAGGAGTAG